>JAHJJB010000177.1 GCA_018823005.1 Pseudomonadota bacterium
AAAGCCGATGAGCAGGCCGGTCACTTTTTGAGGAGTCATTTTATCGTCGTGAAGCCATAAGTGTGAAATGCCGATTGTGAATAGCGGGACTGTGGCATTCAGAACAGACGCCACTGCCGAGTCGATTGTCTGCTCGCCCCATGAGATGAGGAAGATTGGAATGGCAAGGCTTGTGGGTCCGATTATGGCAAAGTTGGCCAGAGTCTTTAAATCGGTCGGCCATTCCGATTTTAGATAGAGTGCAATTGCCCCTGCCGTAACAGCCCCGAATAACACACGAAAGGCAACCAGTGATGTTGGACCGATTTCCTGCACCCCGATTTTGATCCAGAGAAATGATGAACTCCATATGAGGCCGAGGGTGATGAAGGCGATCCAGTGTTTTGTTTTCAATTTGCTCCAATTCGTCACAGTAAGTTTTTTTTGAGGTGGAACAGCTATCACAGTTTAAATCATGAGGCAAGGCAAAGAAATCTCTGTTCAAGTTCTCTGTTAGCTCAATATAAAACTCCCTTTTATACACCTGTTTTTCTTGCTCACTTGAACCCACGGCCCCTTGACCCCTATCCCTTTAAAATTCATTGACAAATCAGGTGCTTTATGGTTCTTTAAGTTCGCATTTCGACAGTCCAATCAAAATTCCCATGCGTCCCGCAGGACGTATTATATATATGGATCAGTTCGTTAAATAGAGATTATTATTTATCATCGCCATAAAGGCGGGTTATACGTGCCGAAAATGGAATTTCGCCAACACACCCTGAAGCAGAGCAAAATGCCTGCGTTTTTATAAATCAAATCAGAATTGAGCATGGCGTCTGGACTTTGGCGCAAAGAGATCTCAATGTTTCGGGATACTGGAGGTGGTGGATGAAGGTGAATAAAACAAAAGCATTGATATCCGATGATCTCATTGAAACAAAAATTTTCCAGATTCGCGGACAGAAGGTAATGCTGAGCCTGCACCTTTCAGAGCTATATGATGTGGAAACAAAGGCCCTGATCCAAGCAGTAAAAAGAAACAGAGAGCGGTTTCCTGAAGATTTTATGTTTCAGCTTACAAATCAGGAATTTATAAACTTGAAGTCACAAATTGTGACTTCAAGTTGGGGTGGAATCCGCCGCGCTAATCCATATGCGTTCACTGAACAGGGCGTCGCAATGCTTTCAAGTGTCCTTAACAGTAAACGCGCCATTCAGGTAAACATTCAGATCATGAGAGCCTTTACCCAACTCCGGCAGATGTTGACAACTCATAAAGACCTGAAGAAACAGATTGAGGCAATGGAGGAAAAATACGACCAGCAGTTCCAAATTGTATTCGAGGCTATCAAACAACTTTTAGAAACTGACTCAAAACCAAGGAAACAGATAGGTTTCACCGTTAAAGAGAAACAAAGGATTTATGGTAGGTTAAAACGCAAATAAAATACAGACTGTTGCACGTGATATGAATTCTCTGGGCGTGAACAGAACTTTGTTACTGCTGGACCAGATAAGCTTGCGGAGCGGGCTGCTCCACTATTCATGCTTTGCAAGAGGGGTAATGGGGACATCCCATGAAATTATGCGTTTTCTATATTTTTAAAGTATATTATGGAAAGAGCATGCCAAGACAATCAAGGGAAAGTATAGGGGGACATCTATTTTATATGAAACGTTAAACATGACGCATGAAAAATTAAGGATGGACTGTCGAAATGCGGGCTCAAACAATCATATTTATCTGATTTATCATCGGATTTTAGGTGGTTGCCAATCTGCCCGGTGAGCTTGAGGATGGAATAGCCTTAACCGATGAATTTGCCCCTGTTGAACATTATCTGCTTGAAGTGATTCAAGATTTCTGAAAAATCAGGTTGTAAAAGACAATTTCCATGACTGCCAATAAGAATTTATTACAACTTCCTGTAATATCAAGCCAAATCCATATCGAAGCCTCATTAAAAATCTATTGACGATACTCTCAATAACTTATAGTAAATATAGTTCCAAAAGGGGAAAGGATTATCGGACATGAACGGCAAAGCAGGAAAAACAGCGCTTGTCATTGGAGGCAGCCGGGGGATCGGGCGGGCCATAGCCCTTCGTCTTGCCCGGTCAGGATTAGATATATGGCTGACTTATCAGGGAAATCATTCTGCCGCAAGCGAGGTTAAATCCGAAATAGAAAAAAAAGGCGTTAAATGTGAGACAATATCTTTTGATATCTCAAATTACGATGCCACTAAAGCCGCTCTTGAAAAAAGGGCTGATGAACACCCTCCCCATATTGTGGTATATAATGCCGGCATAGCCAAAGATAACCTTCTGATATGGATGACAAAAGAGGAATGGGAATCGGTTATTTCCGTTAATCTTACCGGATTCTATAATGTCATTAATGCTGTTCTTTTTCCCATGCTGCGGGAAAAAAGAGGCCGTATCGTTGTAGTTTCATCCGCTTCAGGCCAGACCGGGCAGGCAGGACAGGTCAACTACTCGGCCTCAAAAGCAGGTTTGATAGGAGCAGTAAAGGCTCTCGCAAGGGAAATCGGGAAGAAAAACATTCTTGTCAATGCTGTGGCACCGGGACTCATAGAGACGGATATGACCGCATCTCTTAAAAATGATAACCTTCTGCCTCTTATTCCCTTAAAAAGAATTGGAAGCCCGGAAGATGTGGCTTCTGTTGTAAATTTCCTTTGCACCGAGGAGAATATGTATATTCACGGACAGGTTATAGGCATTAATGGTGGTCTTGTGATATAAAGATATTTTTTGGATGCAGGAAACAGGCAGGTAAAAATCCGGACTTTTTATTACGCAAACATATTTTAAAAAAACTATGGCAGATCTTAAATGAAAAAATATGACGATATTGTTGTAGGAAGCGGTATAAGCGGAATGACCCTGGCCCTTCTCCTTGGCATGAACGGTCATTCTGTGCTGCTTCTCGAAAAAAACAGGAATATCGGCGGATGCATGACCCGTTTTTACAAACAGGGAATACCGTTTGATACAGGTTTTCACTTTACAGGCGGTTTTTACAAAAACGGAATTTTAAATGATATGCTGAATGTTCTCGGGATAAGCGATCAGATTCAGCCATTATTCATAACCGGTGAAGAAGGAAACAGGCTTATATTTGAACAGGAAAATGCTGCTTACGATTTCCCTTTCGGTTTTACTGAAATTATTGCCAAAATGAAGAGTTACTTTCCGGGAGAGCAGAATGGTATCGACAGGTATTTTGAAATGCTTTTGGATGTCTGTAACAAAACAGTGGCAATGGACCTGCGCAACCTCTCCCTTGCCCAGGACTCGATAGATGAAGATTATATCAGCCTGGATGATGTGCTGAACAAGCTTACACAAAACAGCATGCTGAAAGGACTCCTTTCAAAATACAGCATGTGTTACGGAGTAAAGCCTTCCGAAATTTCTTTTGCCAATCACAGCAGGGTAAGTTTCGGTCTGTATGAATCGGTCGCAAGGGTGAAAGACGGGGGCGACGCTTTCATCAGGGCTTTTAAAAAGCGATTCGGCGGGTATGACATCGACATCCGCTGCCAAAGCTATATAGTTGAATGTTCAGATATAACAAACAATATTGTAGGACGGTTCGTCTTGAACACGGGTGAAGAGGTTTTTGCCGACCGGTGCACTTTTACCATTCATCCGAAGGCTGTTCTGGACGTTCTTCCCAAAAAATATCTCTCAAAGGCTTTTATCGACAGGGTGAGTGCCTTCGAACCGACACCCGGTTTCTTTACCGTATTCGGAATCCTGGAAAACAACAAACAGCCCGGCGATGACCTCGATCCGACAATTCTCTCCCTGTTTCCGACAGCCGATATCAATAAGCTTATGGACCCGTCTTATACGGGAGATTCGGCATTGGTTATACTCAAAAACATGGATGAGGTAAATGGAAATACCCGCATTGTTCTGACCGCTCTTGAGCTCTCTTTTTCCGAACATGTCAGGCAGTGGCATGATTCAAAATCGGGAGCCCGGCCGGAAGGGTATATTGAGTACAAGAAAGAACGGACTGAAAGCATCAAAAACAGAATATTAAATGTATATCCTGAATACAAAAACTCGCTTAAGATAGTAGACTCGGCATCTATTTTAACTTTCAGGGATTATCTCAATGCACCATTCGGGTCAGCGTACGGTATAAAACAGAAAATCGGTCAGTTTAATCTTTTTGGAAAACTTCCCCTGCGAAACTTATATGCCGCCGGACAAAGCTCGGTGCTTCCGGGAATAGTCGGTGCAATGCTTTCTTCTTTCATTATAGGACGTGTTATTGCGGGCAGGGACAGTTACCTTGACTTCATAAAAGAGAGGTTGGACTCTTGAAAAGGGTTGTTATTACAGGTTTAGGGGCTGTTTCTCCTCTTGGGGCTGACGTTCCTGCCCTGATTCAGGGAATTGAAGAAGGAAAAAGCGCCGTCAGGTACATGGACGGATGGAATCAGTATACCGGATTAAGAAGCCTTGTGGGCGCTCCGGCAGTGATTGTTAATGAAAAATCGATTCCCCGCACCAGCAGGAGATCGATGGGAAGAATGAGCATCTTTTCCGTTCAGGCCGCTGACGAGGCTCTGGCCGATTCAGGCATAAACCGTGAAATGATTTCATCAGGCGGAATCGGATGTGTAGTTGGCTCAACAATGGGAAGCGCCAAAAGCCTCAATGAGGTTTTTGAATTAATGCTCCCGGAAAAAGACTTGAGCTGTCTGCCCTCAATGAAGTTTTTCCAGTGTGTTTCCCACACTGCAGCAATGAATGTGGCTCAATATCTTGGACTGACAGGTTATGTCATGGCAACATCAGCGGCCTGTGCTTCCGGCCTGCAGGCAATCGGAGCCGGATATGACCTCATCAGGCTTGGGAAGCAGGAAGCCATGCTGTGCGGCGGAGCAGAGGAGCTCCATCCTACAGTTACCGGCTCCTTTGATATCCTTTTTGCGACATCAGCGAACTTTAATCATGAGCCGGAAAAAACACCGCGCCCTTTTGATGCGAAAAGAGACGGCCTTGTGTGTGGGGAAGGAAGCGGCATACTTCTCCTGGAAGAATATGAACATGCCGTAAAACGAAAAGCCAGGATATATGCTGAAATAATCGGATACCACACATGTGGAAGCGGAGTTCATGTGAGCCAGTCAAATAAAGATTCGATGGTCGGGTGCTTCAGGTATGCACTGGAAGATGCCGGTATCCGCCCGGAAGATGTTGATTACATAAATGCACATGCAACAGCGACAATACACGGAGACAAGGAAGAAGCCGAAGCCATCCGGGAGGTTTTTGGCGATTCAGTTCCGGTCAACAGCCTGAAAGGATACATCGGGCACACATTGGGAGCATCCGGTTCTATTGAACTGATAGCATCCCTCATCATGATGGATAAGGGATGCATATATCCGACCCTGAATCTTGAATCGGTAAGCCATGACTGTGAAGGCATTTACCACGTTATGAACAAATTAGATAAAGAAATCAGGGTATTGTTTAAAAACTGTTTCGCCTTTGGCGGAATAAATGCCTCGATTGTTTGCAAAAAAATTATATGAAAGTAAAAAACAATTAAGACGGGATATAAAATGACAGAGCAGGAAATCATTACACTATCGAATCAGGTTTTTGAAGAATCGTTTGAAATAGAAAAAGAAAAATTAAAGCCGGAGATGAATATTTTTCTGGATCTCGGACTTGACAGTCTCGATATAGTTGACCTTGTGGTCGCCCTGCAGGAAAAGTTCGGCGTAAAAATAAGAAACGATGACAGGATCAAGAATATACGGACGCTTGGGGACATATACAAATTTATCCTCTCATTGAAAGCAGAAGGGGCGTCATCTTCACTTTAGCATCAGAAATGAAAGAAACTTTGAAACTGATATGTTTTAACTTTATTTTTTATATTCTCTTTCTTCTTTTTTCAATTATCGGAATTCCGGTTTTTTCAGCAATTGTAGCTTTCCAGGCCATCTTTATCTCTCACCGGAATGGCATGAAAAAATTCCGCAGAGCCATTGCCTGGTACGGGCTGGGTGTTATCAAGGTTCTTCCATTCCCTTTCGTTCGTGTATTTTATAAAAATCTTGATACCACAGCCGAAAAAGGCCCTTTTATATTTGTCTGCAACCACAGATCTGCCTCCGACCCGTTTTTAATGGCCTGTCTTCCGTATGAGCTCGTGCAGATTGTAAATATATGGCCTTTTAAACTCCCTGTTCTTGGTTTTATGGCAAGAGCTGCAGGATATTTGAGCGTAAGAGAATTGCCTTTTGAGGAATTCTCTAAAAAAACAACAGATCTACTACATGAAGGAGTTTCAATTGTCGCTTTTCCCGAAGGGACCCGCTCGGCAGACGGATCTCTGGGTCAGTTTCACAGCTCGATTTTCAGGGTGGCTTTGAGCTCGGGATACCCTATTTCACCCATATGTATTACCGGAAATGAAAATATCCCGGCAAGAGGAACTCTCCTGCTGAAGCCTGGAACAATAAAAATACACAAACTTCCTCATTTAAAGTTCGAGGATTATAAAAACCTGACCCCTTTCAAATTAAAAAACAGTGTCCGTCAGATAATTGCTGAAGGGATCGAGGTCATGAAGGGAAAAAAGAGTCTGTGATGCACTGCAGTGACATATTCGGTTCCGGACATACTAAAGATTCAATGAATGAGTCTGTACAAAAAACCGTGCTCCTTGCTATTGAAATAAATTTTGACTCCTGCCGGGCCTTTGGATTCTCTACGATATTCATAAATGACGGCTATTTTTCTGATACAAGGCTTACGGAGGAAGAGCTGCGCGATGTGATTACCCAGTCAAAGGCTCTCGGTGTCAGGGAAATCGTTTTTTCAGGAAAAGAGGTTTTATCTTATACCTCCATAAACGAACTTATATCATTTGCCCGTAATCTTGATTTAGAAACTGCTTTGTTAAAAGATGGCTATTTATGCTTAGCCACTTCCGGAAAAAATGATCCGCCATTTTGTATGCGGCACAGATTTTCCTGTGTTGTTACCTCTTACGGTTATGTATTACCCTGCCCCGGCCTTGAAATACCTTTGGGAAACGTGCGCAGTCAGAAACTTGCCGATATAATTAAAGACAGTGAAATCCTTTCTGATTTAAAGGATCCAATAAATAAAATAAAAGGCCCGTGCCGCTATTGCGAAAATATCGGAATATGCTGCGGATGCAGGGGAAGAGCTTACCTTGCAACTGGTGATTACCTTGCATCTGATCTAATGTGCATCAAAAATAAATCCGGAGAGCATGATACTGTTTCGCTGCCCCTTCCGGTTGACGGGATAATACCGCAAAAGCCGCCTATGCGCATAATAGATACTCTCGACACATTGGCTGAACGGTCAGCCTCCTGTTCTGCATTGATAAAAAAGGATATGCCGTTTATTGAAGATGACGGATCAGTTGATAATGTTGCGTATCTTGAAATGATAGCCCAGTCTATTGCCGCATTAAATGGGTTCAGGAACATGAATGAATCAGGATCCTCTCCTGAAGGATATCTGCTGGGTGCAAAAAACCTCGTAATACTGGGCAGGGCAACAGAGGGAGACCGGCTTTCCATCATGGTTTTCAAATATGCGCGCTACGGAGGTTTTGGAATTGTCAAAGGAATCGTGTCAAAAAACAACGAAGTCCTTGCAAGGGGAGAAATCAAGGTCTGGCATAAAACAGATGAATCAGATTAAGGAGAAACAATGATAATCAGGATTCTTACTATTTTTCTGCTTCTTTTTTTCAATGCTGCTTACGGATATTCTCAGAATTCACAGGCCCCTGAAAAGATCCGAACGGAATTGACCGATGTTTTGAGCAGGCTTGAAAAAAAGATGTCGGGAATAAAAACCTTGAAAACCGGTTTTGTTCAGGAGAAAGAGCTTGCTGTATTCAAACAGAAAGTTGTCCTGAAAGGAACCATCTACATAGAAAAACCGGCACGGCTTGCCTGGCATGTAAATGAACCTATGAAATATATCATGGTTATTTCACACGACATGATCAGCCAATGGGATGAGGATACAAATAAAGTTCAGAAAATATCCCTTTCCAAGAATCCTGCTTTTGAAGCCGTGATAGGCCAGATGCAGAAATGGTTTTCCGGCGCATACACTCCCCTTCTGAAAGAATATGAAATAACACTGTTAAAAGAAAATCCGGCGTCCCTGAAATTTACCCCGAGGGCAGCAACCTTTGCAGGCAATGTGATAAAAAGCGTGACAGTCGATTTCAGAAAAGATGAACAGTACATTAACAGGATATTCATTGAAGAAAAGAGCGGTGACACAACAAAGCTTTCTTTTGTCGATACTCAACTGAACATTCCTCTTGAAGATTCAGTCTGGAAGGTTAATCCCGGTGTCAAATAATTCTTCCTTAATTCAGGCGAAAGCAAATGTTCGGACAAAAGTGCTTATCTCTATAGCCTTTCTTATTGTTATTGCTGCTTCTGTAACAGGTATTTTCCTTATCTCTTTCGACAATGATATAGAGCTGATGCTTCCGGACAATAATGAAATCCGCAGGAGCATGCGTTTTTTGCGCGAATCAAGTTTTTCAGATAAAATTATAATATCTCTGGGGCTTAACGATTCCGCACGTACAGAAACCGATCTCATAAGAGAAGTGGACCGGCTTGCACAATCTCTGAAGCCCCCCTTTATAAGTGATGTAATGAGCAGCGTTTCGGAAAGTGAAACGGCCAATGAAATGTTTGCTTTTCTCCAATATACTCCACATCTTATCGATGAAAAAACTCTGGAAAAAATCGATTCACAGTTAAACGACGACGGAATAAAATCGATCCTTCAGAAAAATTACAGACAGCTCCTTTCCCCTTCAAGCATGTTTATAACACCTATATTAAGAAGCGATCCTCTTGGCATAAAAACAGGTCTGCTTTCAGCATTGCAAAAACTTTCTTCTTCAACAGGTTATGAAGTCACCATAAAGAATGGCCACTTTATAAGTAAGGACGGGAAACACGCTCTTTTGATCCTTAAAACCCCCGTATCCGTTACAGACGGTTTCGGTTCAAGGAATTTGATATCTTATCTGAATAAAGAAATAGGTGCCCTGCCACCATATCTTTCCGCAGATATAATAGCAGGCCATCTCCATACTGTCAGCAATGAAAATGTTATAAAAAGAGACATTAAGATAGTGTCGATAATTGCCGCCATTGCCTTTTTCTTCATATTTTTCTTTTTTTTCAGGGATATCAAAGCAGTATATATTTTTCTTATACCTCTTGCGTCAGTTGCCGTTTCAATGAATCTTTCATATTTTATTATAGGCAATCTTTCATATTTTATTATAGGCATGGGCGCAGTTATCGCCGGAATTTCAATTGATTACGGGATACATATCTATATTGCGGTACGCACGGGTTCAAACCGGAAAGAGGCTGTAAAAAATGTTACAAGGCCGATTGTAACAGGAGCCTTGACAACCATAAGCGTTTTTGCCGCATTTTTTTTCTCGGATGTTCGGGGATTCCATCAGCTTGCTGTATTTTCGATCTTAAGCATTGTTTTTTGTCTTTCATGCTCTTTGTACATACTGCCGGTTTTCATAGAAGGCAAAACAGCACGTACTTTTCCCGCTCTTTTTGATAATATCTCAACTGTGCCCGAACTTATAACGGACAAAGCAAGGGTTTCCTGCTGGGTTATATTGCTGATTATTTTACTATTCTTATCTTCCAAAACAGCATTTAACAGCGATATAAAGCAATTTGACGGAAGCGAGCCATATATATTCAAGGCAGAAGATAATTTTCAGAGTGTTTGGGGGGAAAAAGATAATCCTGCGATACTTGTTGTACAGGAAGAGAGCCTTGAAAAAGCATTATTAACCAATGAACGCATATATCGGGATCTGGCAAACAAATTCGGAAATGAAGATATTTCTAATTTTGCAGCAATATGGCCTTCAAATCAAACAAGAACGGAAAACTCGGCAAGATGGATCAGCTTCTGGAAAGAAAGGGCGGGGAAACTTAAAAGTCTGCTCGCAAAACACGGCCCGTCATACAATTTTTCAGACGGCGCCTTTTCACCATTTTTTGAGAATCTTTATGGTGAAGTGAATGCATCCGGATTGTCTGAAGATAACCTCTTTCTCAGAAGATTAAAGGAGCGCTTCGTGCTTGAAAGCGGGGTTGGATTTCAGATATTAACCTATTTCCCTGATCAAGATCGGTATATTACAGCTTTTACGGAGTTTTGCCGGAATTATCCCGGATCATTTATAGTATCAAGGAAGAGTCTTTCAAAAGCCCTTTCTGATTCAATATCTTCTGAAATAATTTATCTTTCGGCAATTGCAGCCCTCTTTATCCCTTTTCTTACTCTTATATTACTAAAGGACTTGCGGTTAACCATTCTTGCCCTTATTCCGGTTTTTACAGGTATTGCTGCATCGTTAGGCATACTTCCCGTACTGGGTTTAACCTTGAATGCCCCTACTATAATTGCTATTATGGTAGTAACAGGCCTGTGCATCGACTATGGAATATTTATGGCTTATACCTGCCGCTACCATTTTAAAACCGGTACCGGAATATCCGTATTCCTGTCCGCGCTTACAACCCTGATAGGAGCTGGAGTTCTTCTTTTCGCCAGACATCCTGTACTCTTTTCTATAGGAACAACACTCTTTTCAGGCGTGCTTGCAGGATATATGGCATCAATTGCCGCCGTTCCATCAATGTACAGGCTGTGGTTTAAAAATAAAGGGAATATCTTAACTTGAAACATCTGATAATCACTGGAATAATAATGTTATGTCTGGCCGGATGCAGCACAATTCCGTTTCAGGCAGCTCCCGGTATGTTAATGGAAAATGCCGAGTCCGGCACGGTAAAAGAGAATTTTTCGCTCTTGCTTCCGGACAGGTTTCAAATCATAAGTACTATTGCTTTTGAATATAAGGGACAATCCGTGTCCTTTATAGGGTATTCCGATATAGATACCAAGGGGAAAACATTTATCGTGGCAGGTATACACCAATCAGGTATGAAAATATTTGAAATAACTGGTGATAGCGATAAAACCGAATTAAGGTTTGCAATCGAAGACTTTACAAAAAAAGGAAATTTTGCTGAAGCTGTCGGCGGAGATATCAGAAAGATATATTTTGACCGGTTGCCATCTGACAGTTCAAAAGCATATAAGAAAAAACACGAAATTGTTTTTGTTCAGGAAGAACCTAAGGCAATCATGGAATTTGTTTTTGCCGGGCCCGGCAATCTTCTCGTTGAAAAGCGCTGCATTGTGGATAACCAGGCCATATGGAGAGTAAATTATTATGAATACCGCATAGAAAACGGGAAATTGCATCCGGCAGGAATCATTCTTGAAAATATAAAATATGGCTATAAATTGACAATGAGGTTAAAAGAAATCCGGTCATGAATATCCTTATGCAGGAAATAAAGAATTCTATATCCAATCTTGAGGAAAGCGGGGATAAAATAAAAGCCAGGTTTCTTTTTCCGCCTGATTTTACCGGATTTAAAGGCCATTTTCCCGGCAGACCTGTTTTGCCGGGCGTGTGTAAGATTCAGGCGGTAATAGCAATGCTTGAAATATGGCATCAAAAAAATATTTGTATAAAAGAGATTTCAATGGCAAAATTTTTTGCTCCTGTATTTGACAATCAGGAAATTGTTGTTACAACTAGTAAAATGACCGGATTTCATGAAACATCCGGCGGAATAAAGATAAAAGCATCCGTGACAAGTAACGGAAAAAAGATTTCTGACCTTCAGTTGTTATTGAGAGCATAACCTCTGATTAAATGGCCTGGCATGGGTAATGGGTTTTGGCATTTCGCAAGAAATTTTTAAGGAATCATATCAACGCC
This sequence comes from Pseudomonadota bacterium, assembly GCA_018823005.1. Lineage (GTDB taxonomy): Bacteria > Desulfobacterota > Desulfobacteria > Desulfobacterales > RPRI01 > RPRI01. The sequence goes on from JAHJJB010000177.1 coordinate 11,903, forward strand.
CCTTGATTGTCAACAAAGAGACACAGGCAGAGACGAAATCACGGCTTCGTGGGCTTATATCCACTGGGGCTGCCCGGATTTCATGGGAGCAAATTTGCTGCCGTTGGCGAAGTTAGGGTCGCATTCTTGCGGAATGCCAAAACCCATTACCCATGCCAGACTCGAACGGGATATATTCAAAGATCTCTTGTTATTGAAGGTATCATAACAAAGCTTTTGAGGATCATAATTTTTTTTACCGGCTAAAGTAACCAGAAACCATGAACCAGAAACCAGAAACCATAGACCAGAAACCGGCAACTTTTCGCCGTAAGAAAACCGGCTATTTTGAACGTCTTGAAGGAATGCCGGGGCCTGTTTCGTTCAGCGTGAAAAGACGCGTCAATTTCAGTGAAGCAGATGTGATGGGGATTGCATGGCATGGCAGATACCTCATATTTTTTGAAGACGCTTCAGCCGAGCTTGGAAGGCGTTGCGGCCTTTCGTATATAGAATTTTATGAGGCAAACCTCCGCGCTCCGATAGTCCAGCTTCATATAGATTTTTTTCAGCCGCTTTTACTCGACGAAGAATTTACTGTCACAGCATCACTGATGTGGAATGAGGGAGCAAGACTCAATACGGAATACTCGATAATTAAAAATGACGGAAGCATAGCAGCAACGGGGTACACGGTACAAATGTTTACGGATGGCGCAAGCGGCGAAGTTTTGATAGCATCTCCGGAACTCCTTGAAAGATGCCGGAAAAAATGGAAATCAGGAGAACTGAAATGACCTCGTTAAAAGCGGTTTCAGTGGCATTCGAGATGGTAACTCCATACGGGTGGGGAACCGATTCCTGCTGGGAAGGGCTTTTATCCGGAACAAGCGCCATTCGCCGCATAGACCGCTTTTCAACGAGTCTCATGCAAACCGATAATGCGGCAACAGTGCCGTATCTTAAGCCGAGCAGGGATGAATCTCTTGTAATGCAGATGCTGACGCCGCTTCTGGAAAAAATTGCCCCTGAAATACCCTCCGATACTTTTGTTATTCTGGCAACGACTACAGGTGAGATAGAGTTTTTACAAAGATCCGTAATAAACATGGAACATGAAGCAATAAAAAGCAGACCTGATCATTTGCTGAACAAGATCATGCTCCTTGCCGGAACCTGTGGCAGCGGAATGGTTGTTTCAGCAGCGTGTGTCTCCTCCAGTGCGGCAGTCTCAAGAGCAGCATCCATGATACGCAATAAAGAGCGTGATTCTATCCTTGTTGTGGCATGTGACTCTGTATCGGAGTTTGTTACCGCAGGATTTTCTTCCCTGATGGCACTTGACAGGCATATGGCAAAGCCTTTTGATAAGAACAGGGGCGGCTTAAGCCTTGGTGAAGCAGCAGGTTTCATGCTTCTTATGAGCGAAGAGAGAGCTGTGAGGGAAAAAAGAGATGTGCTGGGAGAAATAGCGGGCTGGGGACTGACAAATGACGCGAATCATATAACAGGCCCTTCAAAGGACGGGAGCGGCCTTTCAAATGCCGTTTTGAATGCCATGAAATCAGCCGGAATTTCCGAAAAGGAAATTGGTTGCATTTCAGCCCATGGAACCGGAACACTTTACAATGATTCAATGGAAATGAAAGCGATAAAAAAGGTTTTCGGCAATAATCCGGTGCCCGTTTATTCAGTAAAGGGTGGAACCGGCCACACAATGGGAGCCGCAGGTCTCCTTGAAATCATAATCGGATTCGAAACCTTGAATAAGAAGATAGTTCCTCCTACCGTGAATCTTCGTGATACTGACCGGGAAGCTGAAGATTGGGTTTTTCCCGAATCACAATCCTTTTACGGCAATGTAACGCTTTCAACCAATTCCGGTTTCGGCGGAATTAATTCCGCCCTTGTATTGAAAGCATTTGAAAGCTGATGAAGAAGACTTCGCATGTCCGGATTTTTTACGTAAAGAAACAAAGACTTGAATCCTCGAATCCTGGAATCCCGGAACCCTTTCTCCCGGCTAATTGGGGGAAGAATCGAATATAAATATATGATCGTAATTACAGGCATAGGGTGGCTCACCCGGCAAGAATACGGCTGTTTAATAAGCAAACTCAATAAACCTCATGAAGGTTTTGGCAGTCTTTATTCTTACTTTAAGCATAAATCCTATTTTTCCTGTCCTGTAAAAAACTTCAGCAGGTTTGACGCAATATCCAAAATGACATGCTTTAGTGCGGCTCTTGCACTAAAAGATGCAGGCATCTCTTATTCAGTGAAGCATAAACAGGATATCGGCATTTATGGCGCAAACAAAGCAGGGTGCCTTGATTCAAATCTGAATTACTTTCAGGACTACATAAGCAGCGGCAGAATTCTTGCGAGGGGCAACCTGTTCATCTACACACTTCCGTCCATACCACTGGCTGAAGCTTCAATTCACTTTGGATTGAGCGGCCCCCTGCTTCATATGTCTTTTCATGAGAAAAGGATACCTTGCCTTCTCAGTTTTGCCGGAGACAGCATCACGGGAGGCGAAACCCCATCAATCCTTGCGATAAGCGCAGAAGAAAATGATGCGATCTGCTTTGTTTTAAAACAGGAAGCTGATATTTCGCCCGGGAAAAATGTTGGCCTTCAAAAGGTAATTTCCGCAACAGGGAACACATATACTTTTGATGAAATGATAAATGCTATTAACGGTATTGTGTAATCTTCATTATGCAACCGGATTGTTAAAAGAGGATTTTTGTGAAAATAAAACTTGTTTACCCCAGATGGCCCAAATTAAAAAACCAGCCCGAATTTAATCTTCCTCCTCACGGGCCTGTCGTTTTTGCAGCCGCTGTAAGCGATAATACTGAAATATCATTCTGTGACGAAAATGTTGAGCAGCTTGATTTCGGCGAAGAGGCCGATTTAATAGCCATCTCTGTCATGCTGACATGCCAGATGCCCCGTGCCTGGGAAATAGCGGACGAATACAGGGCTCGCGGCAAAAAAGTGATATTTGGCGGAATTGCGACAATGCTCCATGCCGAAGAGACAACCATGCACGCCGATTCGGTCTTTATCGGCGAGGCTGAAGGACGTTTTGATGTAGTTATAAATGATTTAAACAACGGTAATCTGAAAAAAATCTATGATTTCCACCTTGATTTTCCGGAGACATCTCTTATAGGAACAGCGCGCAGGAGCATATTAAACCGGGATCTGTATAATTTTCGCGGAGTCCAGATGGTCGATCTTATTCACGCGTCCCGCGGCTGCAGGTTTAACTGTTTTCCGTGCTGCACACCATATCTCGGGGGAAGAAATTTCAGGCCGCGCCCCATAGATGCTGTTGTCCGCGAAATAGAAAGTATTGAGAACAACCGCCTGTTCTTTGTCGATAATTCTCTGGCACAGAATGACGAGTGGGAAAAAGCCCTGTTTAAGGCCATTGCCCCTTTGAAAAGGAAATGGATATCCCATCCCATAAAGGACGATGATGAAATACTCGATCTGGCGGCTGAAGCGGGCTGCTGGTACGTTTACCAGGCAATTGTTGACACATCAGACCATATCCGCAAAAGGGTCAAACGGCTCAAAGACCGCGGCATAGGTGTTGAAGGAACCATAATACTTGGAACCGATGACCACGACGAGGATTATATAAAAAGGCTTGTAGATTTCCTTCTGGAAATCGACCTTGATCTTGCAGAATTTACGATACTTACACCGTTCCCGCACACTCCCATAAGAAGCCAGCTGGAAAAAGAGAACAGAATTCTGCATAATGACTGGACCCGTTATACGGCAGGTGAGGTGGTCTTTAAACCTGCAAAGATGAGCGTTGATTCACTTCAGAAAATGTATGAGTATGCATGGGAAGCCTTCTATGCCAGCCTGTGCAAGGAAATTCAGATGGCCAGGCTGTACATAAAGGTAATTGAAAAGGAAAAACATGACGGCACATATAAAAAAGGAACTCCCGCCTCAGGCCGCACCAGAAAGTTATCAAAAAGCGGGGTTATAACTCAATGAAGGTATTGCTGATCGGAGCAAATGTTGCCAGCACACCATATTATGTATATCCGCTGGGACTCAGCATGGTTGCCGCTGCACTCAGAAAAGCCGGACATGTTGTCAACCAGTTTGACTTTTTAAGAAACGGTATGTCCCTTGAAGCATTGGACAATGAGTTAAGATCGTTTGAGCCTGGCATTATTGGCATATCCATGAGGAACATAGATAATGTAAACCTTATGAATGAGCAGAGATATATTGTTGCCGTAAAAGATGTTGTCAGAAATATCCGCGATGTCACAAAGTCACCGGTTGTATTGGGGGGGTCAGCTTTTTCAATAATGCCTGAAACAATTTTAAGAGAAGTCGGCGCCGACTATGGAATCGTTGGAGAAGGCGAATCACTGATGGTCGATCTCGTCAATAAAACCGCCCTGGGAAAGTTTCCCGAAAAGGGGTGTATCCGGTCTTCAAACTACATGGCCGGTCAGGATATACCTGCAGCCTGCTATGATCGGGACATCATGCAGTTTTATCTTAAAAGCGGGAGCATCGCCTCTTTACAGACAAAACGCGGCTGCACCCACAAATGTATTTACTGTTCATATCCTGTTTTGGAAGGCTCTGAGATTCGCCCCAGAAATCCCGGCGCAGTGGTTGATGATATTGAAATTCTGACAAATGATCACAATGCAAAGTATATATTTTTTACCGACTCAGTGTTTAACGACGATGAAGAATCTTATCTTGAAGTTGTGACAGAAATGAAAAAGAGGAACGTTTATATACCATGGACCGCCTTTTTCAAGCCTGAAGGATTAAATGACAAACATGTAGAACTTATGAAACAGACCGGGCTCAAAGGGGTTGAAATAGGCGCTGACGCATCGACTGATACAACATTGATGAGACTGGGGAAAAGGTTCAGGTTTAATGACATAGTTGACTGCAATGATTTGTTCGTAAGGCATGGCATTGCAACTGCGCATTTCTATATGTTTGGAGGCCCCGGAGAAACAAAAGAGACGGTAATACAGGGCATCGAAAACATAAAGAGCATCGACAAAACCGTCTCTTTTATTTTCATGGGTATACGGATCCTGCCCGACACGATTCTTCACGGGATCGCGATAAGGGAAGGCATTATCTCCCCGGAAAATACCCTGCTTGAATCGGCTTATTATATTGCTCCAGAACTGGAAAAAGAATGGCTGGAAAAAACCCTGACGGAAGGGTTCTCAGGAATCAGGCATTGTGTTTTTCCTCCTGATGCCATGGACGGAAGTCTTCAGTTTCTGCACAAACTCGGGTATTCGGGTTCCCTGTGGGATATGCTTATACCGGCTGATAAAAAACCCGGCAGGCGAAGAGTCCATGGAACAAATTAACCATATAAATAGTGATGGCATCTGGTGTGTTATTCCGGTTTATAACAACGGAAATACTGTAAAATCAATTGCCGCCGGATGCCGTTTCTACTTAAAAAAAATTCTTGTCGTTGATGACGGCAGCACGGACGCCGATCTTTTCAGGCTATTTCAGGATACTGACATAAAAGTTATCCGCCATGAAAAAAACATGGGTAAAGGCAGAGCGATCATGACTGCCGTGAATTTCATAGCGGAAAATAGCGGCCTTTTCATGATAACCATAGACGCAGACGGACAGCACTATCCTGAAGACTTAAAAAAATTCATCCCCCTCCTGTCAGGTGATGATTCCTCTATAATTATAGGTTGCAGGAATTTTGAAACAAATAATGTTCCGGCATCAAGCCGGTTCGGAAGAAAATTTGCCAATTTCTGGTTGCGCGTTGAAACCGGAATTTCAATCGGAGACTGCCAGAGCGGATTCAGGGCATATCCTGTAAAATACCTCTCGATGATTAAGATGTATGGATCACATTACGATTTTGAGGCGGAAATACTTGCAAGAGGAGCATGGGCAGGACTTAAATTAAAAACGGTCCCGATAGAAGTCTGGTATCCTGAACCGCAATCAAGGGTGTCATCCTTTAAACCATTTATGGACAATTTCCGTATTTCAGTCATGCACGCAAGGCTTGTCGCAAGGCGCCTTCTACATAAAATAGGGGGTGTTACCCTTGCAAACGGATAGCCAGGCTGATAAAAAGGGCTCCCGAAAAAGAGGAAACAGGCTTGGTTTCTGGTTTTTTGAAATATTTCTCCGCATCTTCGGACTTCGTGGCGCATATGGCTTTTTATACTTTGTCTGCCTTTACTATCTGATTTTTGACAGGCAGGCCGTATCATCCGCCATGTCTTATATTGACAAAAGATTCCCTGATAGTGGTATGTTGACAAGAAATTTTCATACATACAGGCTTTTTATAAGCCAGGGAAGACAGCTCGTGGACCGGTTGGCCGCTGTTGTTTCAAAGAAGCAGCTATTTGATATAAAGCTTAATGGTTACGATAAACTCATGGCGCTCTTTCAAAAGGCAGACAATGGAGTCATACTGCTCACATCCCATTTTGGAAACTGGCAGATTGCTCTTACCTCTCTGAACAAACTGGGGAAAAGAGTGTATCTTTTGATGCGGGAAGAGGAAAATCCGGCTGTAAAGGATTCCTTAAATGTTGGAAATGAAAAAGGAGACATAAGGATTATATCCCCTGAACAGGCATTCGGGGGAGTTATTGAAATCATGAACGTTCTCAAAAAAGGGCATGTAGTCTCTATAATGGGTGACAGGAGCTATGGTGCAAAAGCATTTAAAATTGATTTTCTGGGTGAAAAAGCCCTTTTCCCGTTCAGTGCCTTTACCATAGCTGCGGCAGCAGAATGCCCCGTTGTGATTCTGCTTGCCGCAAAAGACTCTGTTTACAGCTATACTGTTGATGTAACTAACATACTTGTTCCCTGCTGCAAAAGCAGCAGGAAAAGAAATGAACAACTTATTCCATGGGTCCAGGAATACGCCAATATTCTTGAAAAATATATTCACAAGTACCCATACCAGTGTTTTCTTTTTCATGATATATGGAAAAGCTGATAAAAAATGATAGACTCATAAAAAGTTAATTTTTCACACGAAGACACAAAGGCACGAAGAATGGCCTATTGAAAACATTCAGGTTTGTCTTTGTGTTCTCAGTGATTTTTGTGTGAAAACGACTTTTTACGAAGGTATCAAAAACTAAGGAGAATGGTTGATGGAAGAAAGTAAGGAAAAAAATCTGGCTGAAATCAGAAAACTCCTGAAAGAGCTGCTGGTTGAGAATTTATCCCTTGAAGATATCCGGCCGGAAGATATTAAGAATGATGAAATACTTTTCGGCGACGGGTTGGGCCTTGACTCTTTGGATGCCGTTGAAATTGTTGTGCTGCTCCAGAGAAACTTCGGTCTTGAAGTGAAAGATATGAAGCAGGGAAGGGAGATTTTTTATTCTATAGATACCCTTGCAAGATACATATATGAAAACAAAAAAGCAACTTAACCTTTTTGCTCGAATCTATATTGTCTTTTATGAAGGTAGTCATATCAGGAATTGGAATAATATCAGCTGCGGGTTTTAATCTTGAACAAAACCTTGACGCGATAAAAAACGGAAAAAGAAACGCCGGTCCGGCCTCTGTTTTTTCCACTATTCTGCCCTATCCGGTATTTGAAGTAAAAGCCCTGCCTGAAAAACTGGAAAAAGAAGAGATGCGCACCCAAAGCCTGGCTTTTGCCGCCTTGAAGGAGGCATTGGACGACGCAGGGTTGCAAGCTCCTCTTTCCGGATTTAGAACCGGGGTTTGCCTTGGAACGACGGTCGCAAGCCAGCTTAATGACATTGCGTTTTACACCGCATTCCGGAAATCCGGAAGCGCAGACTTAAAACCTGTTGACCTCTTTTTAAGCGGCAATCTCGCAGAATCTGTGGCATGCTCTGTCAATGCCTCCGGGCCGTCCATAACAGTTGTAAATGCCTGCTCCTCGGGGACCGATGCTATCGGAATAGCTCTTTCATGGTTAAAGTCAGGGCTTTGTGATATAGCCATAACCGGAGGCGCCGATGAAATAAGCCGCGTTCCATTGTGCGGTTTTGGCTCCCTCGGGATACTGAGCAACTCCCTTTGTGCTCCCTTTGACAAAAACAGGTCCGGACTGAACCTGGGTGAAGGTGCGGGGATTCTTATTATCGAAAGAGAAGATTTTTATATTAAAAGATGCGGAAAACCATCCTTGTACCTTACAGGATACGGATCATTTGCCGATGCATACCATCTGACAGCCCCAAGGCCTGACGGAACAGGGCTTGAGTCAGCCATCAGAAAGGCGTTATCCGATGCAGGAGTATTACCGGCGGATATCTGTTTCGTAAATGCCCACGGAACAGGCACCACTGATAACGACAAGGTTGAAGGATCCGTTCTTTCAAGAGTTTTCGGCAATAAAATAAAATTTCTTTCTACAAAGGGTTACACGGGTCACACCCTTGGCGGAGCGGGGGGTATTGAAGCCGCATACACGGCAGCCGCCCTGAAAGAGGGATGGATACCTGCAAGCGCAGGATTTGCTTGCAGGGACGATGAAATTTCCATAAGCCCTGTTACGGAGAATACGGCCATAAACGGATCCTTTGCGGTGTCGACTTCCCTTGCCTTCGGCGGGAACAATGCCGCAATAGTTATCGAAAGAGCATAAGACTTATAAAGAACCGGGCTTTGAAGTCCGCCTTTTTATTAAGTAATCATATTTGATGGACCAGGAAAAAGTCATTTTTTCACACGAAGGCGCAAGGGCACGAAGAAAGGCCCATAGAAAACATTCAGGTTAGTCTCTGTGTCCTCCGTGATCTTTGTGTGAGAATTATTTATTGCGAATTCGTCATATTTGTTTTTCAGGTTTTTATATGTTTATCTCCGGAATTGGAATTGTTTTTACGCGCGGGCGCGGCATTGATTCTTTCGAAAATGCCTTGAAAGAGGGATGGCGAGCGCCTTCATGGACAGGCTCGTTTCCGGCATACCGGGTCGGTCAGGAAATTCTTATAGACGCCTCCTTGTCAAAAAAGATAAGACGTGCGGACAGGTTCAGCAGAATGGCGGTTCTTTCCGCTGTTGATGCATACAGAGACAGCGGCATTACCGTTAATCAAAGTGAAAATCTCGGAATTATTCTTGCAACGGCTTTCGGACCCCATGCTACAACTTTCAGTTTTATAGACGATATACTCGATTACTCGGATGCAAATGTTTCTCCTACTAAATTCTCAAATTCTGTTCATAATGCGGCGGCATCATACATATCTGCCATTCTTGACAGCCGCGGGCCGACAGTAACGGTTACACAGTTTAAGCTTGCGTTTCAAAACGCCCTTATTCTTGCCGGCTCATGGATAGCTGAAGGCCGATGCGATCATGTTCTGTGCGGATGCGCTGACGAACTTGGCACGGTAATGGAGTATGCATGTAAAATGAAACTGAATATTGCAAAAGACGGAAAAATCAATCCATTTGCCTTTTCTGATTCTCCTGTTTCTGTTCCAGGCGAAGGATCGGTATTTATCATGCTGTCTAAAGAAAAAGGCAGCAATAATTACGGAAAAGTTACTGAAACATCCTTTTTTCAAAACATCACCGGCAAACCCGATCTTTTTATAATTGATACTGATGGAATGTCCGGAAACGAAAAGGACTACAAAGATATAATCAATTATGGTTCATTGATCGCAGGATATTCTCCTGTTTTCGGGAGCATGCTGACCGGAAGCGCACTCAATTTTGCTGCCGCTGCACTTATGTTAAAAAATCAGGTTGCTTACAAATGCATTTTTCAGGATAATCCTTTTGGAGCAAAATTGTGTGCTGAAACTTATGCAAAAAACCTTGATGAGATATACTGCATTAAAATATGCAGGCCGGAAATAAAGACAATTGTAAAACTGCAAAAATAAGGAGTCGCCCATGAAAAAAAATTACAAAGTTATTATAAGCCTTGTTCTCATGTTTGTTTTGGCCTTAGCTTGTTCCTCCCTCTACGCGGCAAGTTTTTCAGGTAAAACATATTATACGAGGACAAATATCTGGTATGAAAAGGCAAACGACATCTTGTCCACAAATTACCACAGGGGAGCCATTTTGCCTATAGGGACAAAGGTCAGTATTCACAATATTAATAACAGGAGAATTCAGTTTACCCCTGACGGAAGCACGCAGATGTTTGCGATCATAAACGATAAAAAGACAAATACGATTGGCATCGAAGAGCTTTTCAACAGGTATTTTTCCACAGAACCTGTGGAAATAGGAACAGGCGATTACTACCAGGCAAGCGAAGCCGACCGTGAAAACATTAAATCCGGTACAATAGCTTTGGGGATGAGCAAGAAGGCGGTTCTTATGGCGTATGGATATCCGCCCACTCACAGGACTCCCCTTTTAACCAGTAATATCTGGTATTACTGGTATGCACGCCTTCACAAGGTAAATGTATTTTTCAAAGATGACAAGGTCTTTAAAATTGAAAAAATAGAACCAACAAGATACCCCGGATTTGCCAGGTCAACCGTAGATTCTGAAGGCGGCATAAAATCGAAGAATAAAATTAAGGAATAATATGGATCAAGAAAGCTATAAAGTTATTGAAGAATCGCTTATACGGGAAGTTGCCGCAATACTTTCCATGGATCAGGGCTCGGTCGGACCCGAAGTTCCCCTTCATGAGATGGGATTGGATTCCCTCGGTTTTGTAGAGCTTCTTGTAATTATAGAAAATAAATTTAAAATCAAGCTGATGGAGTCTGGGCTTACTAAGAATGATTTCAGGACGATAAGATCTCTTTCATCAAAAATCGGGGCTATGAAATAGAGTCGATGATAGCTTTGCCGTATTCCAGAAACAAACGCTATTTAACCGGAATCGACTGGATTGTTCATGTCTTAAACTACATGACCATGAGGGAGACCGGAGCCGGATTCATGTCCCAGGTGGTCATAGAGGTTGCAGGCGATTTAAACGCCTTTGTGGTCGATAATGTCTTGAATACCTTTATAAAAAAGCACCCCATAGTAAATGGCTGTTTTTCAAGAGACATAAATCTTGCTCCTTACTGGAAAATTTCCCTGGATAAAAAATCTGAAATCTCTCTTGATACCATGACGTTAAAGGGGGATGAATCTTTTGATGTTATTATCAACAGTCTTGAAAAAGGAATAAATACTCTTTTTAATAACAAAAAAGAGCACATCGCCTTTCATATTCTTACAGGCGGCGGTAAAAGCTATATAGCCATGACCTTCGATCATCTTCTTTTCGATGCAAGAAACGCCGAGGCTTTTCTCAACATGTTCCAGAAGGGCTGGGAAGGCGTGGAGGATTCAGGCAACATGACGATTACCGAGCCGGCCCATCTTTCCATGTGGATGGATAAGTTTAAGGCCGGACAGCGCGTAAACAGGGCTTTTCTTCAGATAGCGGACAGAATTCCTCCCCGCGTATTGCCCCTTCCTCCCGGCAAAAAAAATGGTTTTAAATTCAAAATTCTTTCTTTCAGCAGGAAGGTGGCGGAAGCAATAACTGAAAATGCATTTAATCAGGCAGGCTACCTCATGCTGATGCCATATGCTCTTTCAGCTTCCGTCTCTGCCCTGCATGAAATCTTTGCCGGACGGGGATTTGCATCCGGAAATTATGTTATTCCGGTTTCGATTGACACAAGAAAGAAGGAAGAAGTTAAGCGGCAGGTTTTTTTCAACAATGTGTCTTTTTTTATTTTCAAGGTTGAGGCTGCTTTGGCTGACAAGTTTCCGGAACTGCTGAAATCCGTGAAAGAACAGATGTACAACCAAGTGAAGGCCGATCTTCCCGGAGATATATGCAAGGCAAGCCTTTTAATGCGGATAGCGCCCCTTCCTCTTCTTGGCAGCCTTATGAAAATCTATTTAAAAGGTCAGATAGCCTCTTTCTCTTTTTCCTACGTGGGCGAAACTGCTTATGAGTCATCGTGTTTCATGGATAATAAAATAATAAACATATTTCACATGCCCAGAGTTCCTGTTCCACCGGGTATAGGAATCTTTTTCCAGCAGTCAAAAGAGAGCCTCAATGTAATTCTTTCCTATTTAGACGGCATGCTGACCGATGAGGAGTCCGGAAAAATATTAAACTTGTTAAAATCCCGCCTGGGAGTGGAATGAATGATTCAAATATCCTGCGATATCCTTGTTGTCGGCGGAGGCATGGCCGGCATATCTGCTGCCGTTAAGGCGGCGCGTGAAGGCGCATGCACCCTTCTTGTCGAAAAAAACGGATTCCCCGGAGGGATCCCCGTTTCCGGCATGCATCGTTATATCTGCGGATTATTTTCAACCGGAGCTCATCTTCCCGTCAAAACCCTGAATGGAGGAATAGCAGAAGAAATCTGCTCGGGATTAAAAAAGCTCTCGTCTGATACCGGTATCGTTCAGATGGGAAAAGTCTATGTCCTTTCCTTCAGGACAAAAGATCTTGTCGGCATTTTACAGTCATTGAGCGAAAAGCAGGTCGGCCTTGGGATTCTTTACGGGGAAAAAGTTGTTTCCGTTAAGAAAAAAAACTCGTTTATAAAGAGTGTGACGGCAGAAGGCCAAACCGGAAAGATCAGGATAATACCCCGTCAGGTAATCGACTGCAGCGGAGACGGAACTGTGATACTCAGGAGCCGGGCAGCACACCAGGTTTCAACGCCCCGTGAGCGCCAGTTGGCTGGTTTTTGTTTTAAAATAAAAGGCATAAATGACCCCGGAAAGATGGCTCCCATAGGTGTTCCGTATTTCATATCCAGGGCTGTCAGAAGAAAAAAACTCCCCCCATATCTGAAGTATATAAAATTTTCTTCCGGAGATGTTTCAGATGAAGGCTTTTGTCTCATCAGCATCCCTGCGGGCGGAGGTCAGGGGAAAATATCAAAAGCCATAAACTACGCGGCAAAAGTTCACGCTGTTTTGTCAGAGTCTCTTTCCTCGTTCAGCAACTCATATATGGATGAACTATCTCCTGTGATAGTTGAACGTGAAGGCTTGCGCATGACCGGCGAGTATACTCTCACAAAAGATGATATTCTGTCAGCCCGTAAATTCAGTGACGGCGTTGTAAAAAGCGCATGGCCGATAGAGATATGGGATCGGGAAAAGGGCCCTTCTTTCCGGCATCTTGAGCCAGGCACATATTATGAAATTCCATTGCGCTGCCTTAAGTCACGTGACATAAAGAATCTTTACTGTGCCGGACGCTGTATATCGGCATCCCCTGAAGCTCTTGGATCAACAAGGGTCATGGGAACCTGCATATCCCTCGGCGAACAGGCCGGGCTTGCTGCAGCAAAAGAAATGATTTAGAAAACCCTCGCCTTTTTCCGGTTTTTTTTGAAACTGAATAGGATTATTATGAAGATATTGCTTGTAAAACCACACCCTGAACTACTGGTGGCAAAGCGGTTGCAGGAAGGCTTCCTTCATCTTGAGCCTCTTGAGCTTGAAATAGTTGCAGGGGGTGTGCCTGATGAAGATGATGTTTTAATTATTGATCTCAGCGTTTAACACGAGCCAATCTCGGCTTTCAGAAATACTTTAGCGGAATATTCTCCTGATATGGCCGGTTTTTCGGCGTACAGCACGAATGTCGATGCTGTAAAAAATCTCGCAAAGATGGTTAAGGATTTCAACCCCGGTATAGTTACTGTCGTTGGAGGAGTTCATGCTACACTTCTCCCCAAAGATTATGCGGTTGAACAGATAGATATCATTGTCCGTGGTGAAGGAGGAACCGTGATGCGGGAACTTGTACGCAGGTTCAAAAACGGTGACTCTCTGCATTATGAAGACCGCGCTCTTTCCCCGCAAGACCCCCTGTTTAACGGAAAAGCCGAGCTTGCGCCGCCGGTATATCCGTCAGCAGGCGGAATACCTCGTCCCAGAAGGGATCTTGTGGACAGGTCGAGATACTTTTGCGTCTGGACTTCAAGCCCGACAGGAAGGCTTGACACAATGTTCCCGAGAGTCGCAAGCATGCGCACTTCAATCGGGTGCGCTTTTTCCTGTTCTTTCTGTGTTATACCGCATCTTATGCACGGAAGATACCTGCAGAGAAGCCCGAAAGATGTTGTTGATGAGATAGAAAACATTCGTGAAGAGCATATTTATTTTGTAGATGATGAGATGTTTCTGAACCCGGAAAGAGTTACCAGGATTGCAGAGCTTCTTATCGAGCGCGGAATTAAAAAGAAATACATAAGCTGGGCGAGAAGCGACACCATAGTTAAATATCCCGAAGTCTTTACAATATGGAAAAAAGCCGGCCTCGATCTGGTCTATGTTGGCCTTGAGTCCATGGATAAATCACGCCTCGATGAATACTCGAAGAGGACAAGCGTTGAAACAAATAGAAAAGCCGTGGACCTTTTACGGGAACGGGGAATAACCCTTCATGCCGCCTTCATTGTTCATCCTGACTTTACTGTCGAGGATTTCAGGAGACTTGAAAAAGAGGTTTATAATGTACGCCCGGCAGAAGTGACGTTTACGGTTCTCTCCCCCTCTCCCGGAACAAAATTCTGGCATGACAACAAGCACAGATTTATATGTGATCCCTACCGCTTTTATGACTGCATGCACTCCGTGCTTCCAACCCGCCTTCCTTTAAAACGCTTTTACCAGCATTTCGGAAGATTAAACAGCCTTGCATTGCGCGCAAACCCCCTTCGGGTCAATAAAGTTAAAGTTCCTTTTAAGGATCTGGTAAGGGCAATATCCGGAGGAACAAAATATATTTTCTCACTCTACACCATATACAAGGATTACTTGCCGGAGAAAAGCAGGTGAACATATTTGAAACCATAAAAAAAGAGACTGCCGGTTACGGCGATAAAATCGCGGTTATCGAGGATAATCAGAGCATATCATACCGCGAACTTCTTGATGCCTCTGAAAACCTGGCTTCTCGGCTGAAAAATCACGGGATGAAACCGGGAGACAGGATCGCCCTGCTCTGTAACGACTCTCTTGATTATATCATTATAAGCCTTGCAATACTTGCTGCAAAAGCGGCAGTCGTTCCGGTTTCATCCTCTCTTTCATGGGATGAAACTGATGCTGTTTTAAACAGGATAGATGTCAATTGCCTCATTTTTGACAAGCCGTCTTATACCATAGCTGATGCTGAGCCATTCTTTTCAGGGTTTAACGTCAGCAGGGAGTTTTTCCTGCTCAGCAGAAAAGCGAGGGATCTTCTTCCGGAAGAATATTATGCCCTGAATCCTGCATTCATAAGATTCTCTTCAGGCACAACCGGTGCGAGCAAAGGCGTTCTTCTGTCGCACGAATCGATAATTGAAAGAACGGACGCCGCAGACATGGCGCTTCGCGTGACTCCTGAAGATGTCGTCATATGGGTGCTTTCCATGAGCTACCATTTTGTTGTGACCATTCTCCTTTTCTTAAGAAGGGCTTCAACCATTATTCTTTGCGGCAATGATTTTCCTGAATCGTTTATTGAGAATATAAAAAAAAGAGGCGGAACATTCACATACGCATCTCCCTTTCATTATCATTTGCTTTCCAATTCGGGCGATATTCCGTCGGACCTTTTCTCCGGTGTCCGAATTGCAATTTCTACGGCGATGAAATTGCCGCAGTCAACGGCCGGTGAATTTTCCGACAAGTTCGGTCTCGATCTTTCCGAAGCTTATGGGATAATTGAAGTCGGGCTTCCATTTATCAACCTTTCGAGAAACCCTGCAAAAAGAGGTTCCGCAGGAAAGGTTTTGCCCGATTATGATATAAAAATCGAAAACCGGGATAAAAATGGCGTCGGCGAGCTGCAGGTTAAGGGAAAAGGAATGTTTGATGCCTATTTCTCACCATGGCAAAGCAGAAAAGACGCCATTAATGACGGATGGTTTAATACCGGAGATCTTGGAAAAGTTGATGATGACGGTTTTCTGTTTATTTCCGGCCGGGATAAAAACGTAATAAATTTTGCCGGCATGAAAATATTCCCCGAAGAGGTGGAATTTGTATTAAACCGGCATCCTGCCGTAAAGGAATCCCTCGTATACGGAGTTTCCCATCCAAGATACGGGGAACTCCCCTGCGCGAAGATCGTATTTAAGAAAGGAATAAATTCCGGATTCGACACAAATGAAATCCGCAGGTTTTGTTACCCTCTTTTAACGTCATATAAAGTCCCAAAGGAGATCCTTCCTGTAAACGAACTTGAAAAAACTGCAAGCGGAAAAATCAAAAGATGGTAAAAGGAATAAAGCAGACGTCTGAAAAACATAAAGCTGTCTCATCAGTTTGGATAAATTTTTGTGTCACTATAAACCATATTTTGTGGCCAAAATCCTCTTGACACACAAAATCCTTGTTCATATACTCCCACCGTGAAAAAGCAATGCCTTATCAAAAATATCAAATATCAAAAACTTTGCACCACGTGCTGAAGTGACGATGGAGACAGATCATAATTTATGAAATCGCACCAGCATGGCTGTGGAAATCAGCCTCTCCGGATCACCGTTCGCTCAGGATAGGGATTCCTCGAATGTTCTTCTACTATATCTACCCCGGTCTGTGGGAGACCTTCTTCAGCGGACTGGGAATGGAACCGATTATTTCCAGGCCGTCCACCATCAAGACGGTTGAGAAAGCCTCTCAAATATCCGAAACAGAACACTGTCTGCCGAATAAACTGTTTGATGCTCACCTTGCCGAACTTGTCGGGAAGGTGGACATGGTTTTTGTGCCCCGTGTCCTGTCCACCATAAAGAACCATCTCTCCTGTCCAAAGTTTGGTCCGCTTCCCGACGCGGCAAGGGCGGATATCGCCAGGGAAACGAAAGTCCTGTCTATTGAAATTGACGAAAGCAGGCGACCCTTATCCGAGAGCCTGATGCTTCTTGGAAAACAGTTAAAGAGTCAAAAGAGTCAAATCAGGTCCGCCATTAACAGCTCATTGAGAGCCATGGATTCGGCAAAGAATCAGCGTGTTCGATCCCAGAAGAAAAAAGGGGGGCTGCATTTCCTGCTTATTGGACACCCCTATGTCATTTATGACAACTTTATCGCTGGACCGATTCTACAGAAGCTGGAAAAGATGGGCTGTGAAGTCGAACTGATCTCTTTTGCGGAGGACGCTCCGGCAAAGAGTTATATCCTGTGGAGCACAGCCAATCTGATTTATCACACGATGAAGACCCTCTCCCGTGAAGAGTATGATGGGGTGATTCAGATTACGGTATTTAATTGCGGATGTGATTCAATGATGATTGATACATATCGAAGTCTGATGAAAGAAAAGAACATCCCTTTCATGTATCTCATGGTCGATGAGCATTTGGCCCAGTCCGGGATGGATACACGGGTGGAGGCGTTTGTTGACTCGCTCGGGTGGCGTCCATGACGTATATGGCTATCCCTAACATCGGCAACTACACCATCGCCCTCGCCACAGCGGTCGAATCTCTCGGGATTAAGGCCTGGGCTTCAACCGCCACGACGCCTGAAGCCCTGAAGTTAGGCATCGAGGCGGCCCCGGAGTCTGTCTGTCTGCCTCTCAAGGCCCATCTGGGCCACTTCATTGAAGCGGACAAGGCCGGTGTAGAATATGCTTTCATGATCAACAGTGTCGGGACATGCAGACTTCGATACTATCGCCACATGATAGACCAGATCCTCAAGGATCTGGGACTGAAAATAAAGATCTTCGGTCTGGGCTTTGATGGATTCAAACCGCCAATCGTACGCCATTTTAATCCCGGACCGATCACGTTTATCAAACCCTTATTCCATTCGGTCTTGAAGATCAAAGTGATTGATGAATTGGAGGTGGCCGCCTGGCGAACAAGACCCATCGAAATAACTCCCGGAGAGACCACGCGGATCATGAACAAGTTGCTGGTGGAACTCAGTGAGTCAAAAACCATGGCTCAGACCCGGTCCCTCCGAAAAAAGGTTGCCGGGAGTTTCGCAGACATTCCAGTGGATAAAGAGAAACAACCGCTCAAGGTGGGGCTGGTCGGCGAAATATCTTTTTTGCGCGACAAGTGTTTGAATAAGAACATTGAATATATATTGGGTAGCCAGGGGATTGAGCTGAAAAACTTCTTTCTGCTTGGAGAAGAGTTAGAGAACATAACGCGAATCATATTCCTCAATCAGAGCCGGAGAAAGTCCCTGTCCCGAATCGCGGACAGATATTTGCAGAATTCGGTTGGGGGCCATGCCCTCGATTCCGTTGCGAACTCGATCCATTGTGCGGATGAGGGGTATGATGGCATGATTCATCTGTGTCCCTCCGGATGCATGCCTGAAGTCAGCGTACGACCGATCCTGAAGCGTGTCAGTAAGGACATGGACATTCCCATACTGGAAATGTCTTATGACGAACATACCTGTGCCGTCGGGATTTCGACCCGTCTGGAAGCCTTTGCCGATGTCCTCATGGAAAGAAGAAAAAACGGCTCCGTCGCCTTTCGCAGGGAGAAGGCCCGCCGTGGGTAATCCAATGAAAAACTCCTGTTACATGGGAATTGATGTCGGCTCCATCAGTACAAATTGTGTTGTCATTACACCAGAGGGTGGAGTCCTTTCTGAAATTTACAGGCGGGGGGATGGCCATCCGATCGAGTCGGTGCAGAAGTGTCTGTCCCAACTCACGGCACAGTTGTCTGACGAGTATTGCGTCAAGGGTGTTTGCACAACAGGAAGCGGAAGAGTTCTTGCCGGCGCGGTCGTCGGCACAGATGTGATTAAAAACGAAATATCGGCCCATGCCCGTGCGACGATACATCTCTATCCTGACGTGCGCACGATATTCGAAATCGGCGGACAGGACAGTAAGGTCACGATTGTCAGGGATGGAGTTGTTGTCGATTTCTCAATGAACCTGCTTTGTGCTGCGGGCACAGGAAGCTTTCTCGATTCGCAGGCCAGACGATTGAATATTACGATTGAAGAATTGAGCACCAGGGCGATGACATCGGAAGATCCCACGGACATAGCTGGTCGTTGTACGGTCTTTGCGGAGTCGGACATGATTCACAAACAGCAGGGCGGGCATGAACAGAAAGACATCATGATGGGACTGTGTCATGCACTTGTCCGAAACTATCTTTCAAATGTGTGCAATGGAAAGGAGATCAAACCGCCTATTGTTCTTCAGGGCGGTGTGAGCGCAAACAAGGGAATATGTCGGGCTTTCAAAGAAGCGCTGCAGTGCGATATCGTGGTTCCACCTTACAATATGGTCATGGGGGCTTATGGGGCCGCCCTGATTGCGTCAAAATCCGGCATCGAAAAGACAAAATATCGGGGAAAAGAAGCTTCCACGCACATCATTATTACAAAGGGTTTCGAATGCGGGGATTGCCCCAATTGTTGTGAAATTATCGAGGTCCTCGATGCGGATGAAGTCATCGGAAGAACCGGCGGGCGGTGCGGTAAATGGGAGGGAAGGACGGAACCGCGGGAAGCCCTCAAGGGAACAGGCCCGATTGGTACTGTTTTCGGAACTTCCGCAGGCGGTCTAACGGAATATGATACCTGCCGACTGCTGGACAATGTCCCTGACCTTATTCAAATAGGCGTTTCCAAAAAGAGAAGGTCGTAAATATCATGCAGGATGACGGATTACCTTCCGAATGCGACGTTATCGTCATAGGAGCAGGCATAGCAGGTCTGACGGCCGCAACCCTCCTTTCGAAATCAGGTCTTAAGGTCGTGCTGCTGGAAAAGCAGTCAAGACCGGGCGGATACTTCATGGGTTTTAAAAGAAAGGGGTTCACTTTTGACAGTTCCATTCAATGGCTTAACGGGTTCAATGAGAGCGGCTTTGCCGGCAGAATATTTGGATACATAGGCCCGGATTTTCCGAAATGCAAAAAATCCGATCGTATCCGCAGATACAAGGGTGAATCCTTCGACTATCTTCTTACCGGTGATCCTTATGAACTCCGCGATCGGCTTATAAAAGACTATCCCGGCGAGACCGACGGCATAAAAACGTTTTTTGAAGACAGCAGAAGAATAGGCATTCACTTCGATAAAATAAACTGTTGTCTGCGCGCAAAGGAAACCATGCCGGCCGCTGAAAGATTGATTTTCGGAATCAAAATGCTCCTGTGGGTTATTCCGGTATGGAAATATTTATGGATTTCGGCTGAAAAAGGGCTGAATAAGTATTTCAAAAATAATGAGATAAAAAAAATATTCTGTGGTGAAGAAAAGTTCATGTCCATAATTATGCCGATAAGCTGGGTTTTTGTTAAAGACTTTCTATTTCCGCCGGAGGGTGGAGCGGAAAGTTTTATAAAATGGCTGTCCGGAAAAATTCAAAATTCTTCCTCGCAGATATTTTTAAACAGCTGCGTTAAAGAGGTGCTGGTGAAAAACAAAACGGTTGCCGGAGTATCCCTTTCCGATGGCAGGGTTATTCATTCAAAATACATAATTGCGGCCTGCGATGTTGAAACTCTCTATGAGAGGATGCTTCCTGAAGGCGCAGTGCCGGTAAAACTGATACACCGTTTGAGAGAAGCCGATCTGTATTGTTCAAGCTTAACGGTATTTGTAGGTCTTGATTGCGATGCGTCCGCCCTCGGATTACACGAAGAATTGATATGCCTGACCATCGATGATATTCCGAGAAAAGATCATACGGCGGGAGATCCATATAAAAGCTCTCTTGTTGTCCAGACTCCTTCAGCAAGAGATAAGTCACTTGCCCCTGAAGGAAAATCGACAATGATAATACATTGTTCAGCCCGCTACGATTATGGAAATTTCTGGAAAACGGATAAAAACCGGGAGCGTGGAAAAGAATACAGGGAATTCAAGCAAAAATATGCGGATGTCCTGATCGAAAGAGTTGAAAAGGGACTCGGCGTAAACATTAAAAAGCATATTGAATTGCTTGAAATTGCGACTCCGGTCACATACTGGAGGTATACCGGCAATCGCAACGGAACCACTATGGGAGCAAGACCGACGGACAAAAATATTAAAAACCGGCTTGCCCATTACAAAACACCGGTTAAAAATTTATTTCTGGGAGGACACTGGGCTGAATATGGAGGAGGTATGCCGATGGCCGTGAAAGCGGCTTCAAACGCGAGCCTGATGATCCTGGAAAAAACAAACAAGGAAGAATTCAAAAAACTGCGGGATGTCATGGATTTCAAATAATATAGGAGCTTTAAATCAGATCAGATACTTCTGCAGGGCTGAATAAGCGTGGAAATCAGGGTTTGTTAAGGATGCTCCGATCTGTACCACCTCTTCAGAATCGATAACCCGCCGGGGAGATATTTTGACGTTGACAGGCCAATGATAGTCAGGGATGCGGAAGATTACGCTGAACTTATCGTTTTCTTCAGCATTCTCGATTTCCACTTTTGTCCCCTTTGGAATAGACATCCGGATTCCACCGAAGGAAATGTCCAGTATAGTCCCCGCAACAAAATCATGACGCTGCCACCGTGGGTCACCGATATAGGCCGGAATACTGACTTCTTTCCGTTCATAACGGCGGCGATTCTGAAATACGCCTTCAAGGGACTTATCGTTCTTAAGGTAATGACAGATTATTGTTTCTACTAATGAAGAGACACTCTGGCTTTCTTTCTCGGCGATCTTCGCCAAGAGGCTTTTGATTTCTGAACTGGTTTGAAAGCAGATGGTATTATCTTTATTCATCTGTATTACTCCATGGATATCCCTTAACACTTTTTATTGAAATAATCAAGAAATTATAACAAGCTCGCAGAAAGAGATGTTTATTTACATCATTAATAAAATAATTGCACGCAATAATCATACCCATTATAAACATATTGTCGCCGCAATATTATATTTATCATTATAACACTCTGGTTTTATATTATTTTATATTTATAAATAAGAACTGATCCGTTTCTGCTTATTCTTTTTCTTTTTAGAAAATGTAAACAATCCCGACATATTTTTACCCATAAACAGGGCCATAAGCTTTATCCCCTTAAAATCATTGAATTAGAACAAAATAACCAAACGTAAAGTAACCCGACACTATTATGTTTCTTTGATTTACTCATAAAAAGTCGCTTTGTAATTTTTTATGAGGTCATTAAGCTTGGAATGTTGTATAGGTATTGAGGGTCACATCTTGAGAGCTTTGAATAACTCACATTCGTCATGTCAGGGGAAAAATAGAAGGGGCCGGGCGGGGTATGGGTTCGCTGTTTCGGCTCAATAAGGAGATGGTTATGGAAAATCTGACGGAAGGATACCCGGTAGTCATCGAGATTCCAGTCGCATGGGGAGAGATGGATGCCTTTCAGCATGTCAACAACATCGTTTATTTCAGGTATTTTGAATGTGCGCGGATCGCTTACTTTGAAAAGCTGAACCTTCTCGATCTGATGAACAGGACAGGCATAGGGGTTATTCTTGCCTCCACATCATGCAAATTCAGGATACCCTTGAAATATCCCGACAAAGTCCTTGCCGGGGTGCGTGTAACGAGTATCGAGGAAGACCGGTTTATCATGAATTATATTGTTGTCAGCACCAAACATGAAAAAATAGCCGCAGAGGGTGATGGCGTATTAGTAGCCTTCAACTACAGGGAGAACAGGAAGACCTTGATTCTTGAAGAATTGCGGCAGCGTATACAGGATATTGAACCGAAACTGCGGGCGAATCAAAAACAGGCCTTATAGTAAATGTCATAAATCTATTCCGACAATCGCTATATTTCCTGCGGTTGAAGTGAAACTTACAGCCCTGAAGCCCGGAAATATAACACCATTGTTGAGTAAAGCAGAATTATTCCTTCAGACAAACCGTTTCATTTCTTCCAGATATTCCGGATAACGGGACAAGTAAAAGGAAAGCGCACGAGCAAAATCGGGCCCGAGGACACCGTTTATGAACATCTGGCTTATCTCCTTTTGCCGCAGAAGAGTAGACTGGGAGGTAACCCAGATATGGCGCTCTTCCTCTGATATAGAATTCATGAGTTGATTGATAGCGCTTCGGGCACGCGGCTGATACATCCAGAAATAAAGTGCGTCAAGTGCGTGAATACAGATAATTTTTTCCATATCCTGAGCTTCAGCATTGGCTTTTTCCCTGAATTTCTGGGGATGCCCGAGCAGTTCAAGAGTATTGGTCTCCGGAAACAGAAGCTCTATTTGTGCATATATATCCATCAGGTCCGACAGCTTTTTCCGGTACTCCCTGAACCGCATCCGTACATTAGCATAACGGTCAGCAGTACCTTCTATGATTCCGGCCATAATGTCCGAGGCTGTCTTGGAAATAATCGCGGCCCACTTCTGAAGCACGCTGGTTGCAGCCTCTACCCCGTAAGCAGTCATTATCGATCCGGCACTATAATTAAGCAACACGGCAATTGGAATGGACAGAATGGTGCGAAAAAAGTTGCCGAAAATTGCACTTTTCGGCAACCCGCGGAACGCATTGTGACTCGAGAGATATATCCCATTGGCTAGCGCCATAACCGAAAATAATAGAACCGGTTGAGTGGCAGTTGTAATATCAAACATCCGGTCCAGGATGACCGTTTTTACAAGATAATCGAGCAACGGAACCGAAAATCCTGTATAAAGCAACGAATCGGCGGTTCGGTCCCAGTTAACAAAGGCATTCCATCTGAGCAGGGGAGATCGGCGAAAGCCGCCGCCGCCCAGAACCGACTGGAGAACATTGCGGATCCCCGTGATACCGAACCAGATAAAAGCGCCGAAATAAGCCAGCAGCCACCAGTCCTTGGTAAGAACAAATGTGGTAAATGCCGGAATGAACCCGATAATAACCTTTAACAGGTTTTTCAAGTGGGAATTAACATAAGTCCAGGGAATGCCCTTCTTTTCGTCTCTGGAAACAGGAGGCTCCAGATACAGATCGTTGGTAATGACCTTCTCTGTTCCGCCAAGTGTTATGACATTTCCTTTTTGAGTCATGCGGGCGGCATTACCCAGCACTTCCCAATCCTCTTTTTGTGTATAACCCATCCATCGGATAAAGGGCAGAGTCTCGGCTATATCCAGAAAAGCCTTTCGCACATTATCGCGGGCCATGAATGTGTGCCGTTTACGGACGTGAAGATATATGGGAATAATGTCCCTGCCGGTGCCAATATCCTTTCTGATCTGTTTGCGCGCTCTTCGGGGCAGGGTATCAATAACCGCGAGACCCATGCCGTGAGATCGCCTGGATCGTCCGGTAGAGTCACTTCCAAGGCGTGCTTTGAGCGGCCTGCTCTTGTACATGATCTGAAGATTGATTATATCGTGGAGTATGGCCGTCAGTTTTTCGATCTGTTCTTTTTTTTCAGGAAGATCCCTGGCCGCCACTTTCTGAATGATCTCAAGAATCAATCGCTTCAGCGCTATCGGGCTCTGTTCGTTGATGGCTTCCTGAAGCTGGCTGATGGCTTGAATATGGTCGGTTATGCCGGCAGCCCAATCCTTGAGGTTAAAGAGTTCCAGCCTTGAGATCCTGCCGTCGCAGTCGTAAATCAACTCCAGCACTTCTTCTACTTCAACATTGGACAGGTTAAGCGTAATCCTGTATCCTGACTGCAGGGCAGCCAGACGGTCGAGAAGCTCTGCCGGAGAGAGCTTCAGTAATTCCGGAACACCGGGATCATCGACGGGTTCTGAAGGATTTGGAATATCGGGGTTGCTTGAAGGTCTGAGGTAGCCGGCAACCAGAGCTTCCAGATCGAGGCGATTCATTTCTTCGAACCACTTTTCAATCCGGTCCCGTTCGTCAGTGCCGGCAGTGCAATAGGTTGTTCGCAGTTGTTCAGCCTTTTTCTGCAGTGCATGCAGAATCTTCTGATGAATAAATTTCCCCAGATGCAGCGTCGACTTCTGACCGATGCCGACAAAAGCGAGGAACTCCGTTTCATCCATAGGTTTCAGATCGACGTCGTATTCACTCCTCAAGTCTGACAAATGCCTGTGATTGAAGGCTCTGAAAAGTTCCATCACGTAAGCCTGCTGGTAAGCAGAAACCTTCCTCCCTTCATTCATGAGCCTCACAACCGCCGGCTCCTCAAGAAAGCAGAGAAATGCCTGGGAGTCAGGGAATCCCCTTGGAACCCAGATAAGATTTATGTACTTGTTTCGAAACCGGGATGAAAACTCAATTCCGATCCGTACGTCGATATCCATTATCCGGGCAGCTTCAAGAAGTTCGGTCGCAAAACGCGGTTCGATATAATTGTAGTGGACAACCCTCAAACGTCTGATACCCTTTATCCAGGCATCCATTATAAGGTGTGTGGAAGACTTGCGCCCCTTTGTGTTAGCGTCATGCACGTGA
This sequence comes from Pseudomonadota bacterium, assembly GCA_018823005.1. Taxonomy (GTDB): domain Bacteria; phylum Desulfobacterota; class Desulfobacteria; order Desulfobacterales; family RPRI01; genus RPRI01. Next base: position 37,214 of record JAHJJB010000177.1, read on the forward strand.
TCGTCAAATGAAACCTGATTCCATTCTTCCGGCATTTCAAGAAGATGATATCGTTTGAGCTGCTTTCGGACAACCCGGGGTTTGCCCGAGACGGTAATACGGAAATCGTGAGCCAGTTCGAGTTGTTGTCTGTAATTGTCCCTGGTTCGAACGACTTCCTTCATGATTTGCATCAAAATCCGGGCGGTGTTTTTCGGCATCGGCCCTTCGGCTGTATCAAGAACTTCATCGCGCAAAGAGCGGAGCGCTACAAGACGGTCATCCATTCCTCCGATCTCGAGAGAGGTCAGCAGATGAACCATTGCATATGCAATCCGCAACCTTTTAGTTTCGGCCATTTCTTTAATGCCATTAGGATGGAAATAGCCTGAATATTGCCTCCGCGTATATTCAAAATCCTGGCCTCTGGAGAAGGCATCGTTGACAATCCGAATCAGCCTGTAATCTCCACGGTCGAAAAGAATGCGGCTGTGCCGAGAAGATGGCTTAGGTCCGCATATTTTCTCGATTTCTTCTATACGCGATTTATTTATAACGCTCCCGGTTTTACTCATAAATATATTGGGTCGATTGCAACTAAAAAATTTTATTTATTCTTCTTATCCCGCTTTTCCTGCTTCTTTTCCTTTAATGATTTGGCCGGCTTCTTTTTGGTGTCTTTTTTAACGTCTTTTGATTTTGACATAGGTATCCCTCCCGAATAAAATTATTGCCATTAAAACTCATTATATACTTCCTTGGGTATCACAGTGCATCTGGCGGGTCAATCAGAAACAAGCATCCTGAATTCCTGTACAATTGAACTGGCAGGAATTCAGGGATGGGAGCACGGAGAGAGGGTATGTTTATGGGCTGAAGAGAGGAGCATCTATTTGTTCTTTTTGGATTCCATTGCCAGTTTCAGTTTTTCGGCAAGGTCACTTACGGGTCCAGGAGTTGCTGCCTGTGCAAAACTTTTCCAGGCGCCCTCTTCTTTTGCATCGCCGGGGGCAAGGGTAATTTTCCGGTCAAGGGGATGGATCTCCTCCACGGTCACGGCAATAGGGTCCCCTGCCTTTAGCTGTTCGATCAATCCGGGCTTTTCGGCCCCGCTGAATTTCGATTTAGGCAGAAGCCCTGTAATACCGGGAGCAAGTGAAACAAAATAGCCGAATTTTTCTTTTTTTTCCAGGGTCCCGATGATGACCTGTCCAACACTGAATTTGTCCGACACTTCCAGCCACGGGTCTCCCAGGGCATCCCGGATGCTGAGGGATATACGCCGCCCTTTCGCATCGACTTCCTTTATCATAACGGAAACCGTTTCACCCGGTTTTACAACATCTGCCGGGTTGATGACCCTCTTAAGATAGCTCATCTCGCTGATATGGACCAGTCCCTCTATACCAGGGGCTATTTCCACAAAAACGCCGAAATTCATACACCGGGTGACTTTCCCTCTCACCTTCGTACCCGAATGAAAATTATCTGTCACCTTATCCCAAGGATCTGTGTCAACCTGCTTCATGGACAGGGATATTTTTTTCTGATTCTTCTTCTCTCCGTCCGCTACTGCAACAACCTTAACCGAAACCGTGTCATTGGCGCTCACAACTTCTTCGGTTTTTTCCGCCCTGGACCAGCTCAGTTCAGAAATGTGGACCATGCCTTCGACTCCCGGAATCAACTCGACAAATGCGCCGTAAGGCATGAGCCTTGTGACCCGGCCCTTAAAAATATCACCTGTTTTTAATGTGCTGAAAAACGCTTCTTTTTCTTTTTCTATAGCCTTGGCAAGAAGTTTCCTGCGGGAGACAATGATGTTCCTGCCTCCTTCCCCGAACTGGGTGATTAAAAACTCGCAAGTCTGCCCCACATGATCTTCCGGTGTTTCAGTATAGTTGACATCAATCTGGCTGATGGGGCAAAAAGCGCGTCTCTGAAGTATCTCCACATGGAAACCGCCTTTGCAGGTTGCGCTTATTTTTCCTTCAACGGGAATCGCATTTTCAAATGCTTCTTTCAGAAGTTCAAGCCCTCCGATACCTGAGATCGCTCTTGAAAGG
>JAHJJB010000178.1 GCA_018823005.1 Pseudomonadota bacterium
AATATTGAAAAAAGACGTTTTATCAATCAAACAACAAAAGCTGTTGATAACTAAAAAGTTTTAAACAAACAAATATAGTAGATATAAACAATCATGAATTTATCCATTTTTTTATATCAGAAACAACAGGCGTCCATTTATCAGAAACTCTTAATTTTATGAAGTTTTTAAATAAATCGTCAATTAAAGAAAAGATTAAATTATAAAGAAAAATTTTTTCTATAGCAAATCCCTCAACATCATTCTTTGTTTCAATGAATCCAATATCAGGAGTTTTTATATTTGATAAGTTAAAGTTTTCACCGGTAATAGTAAAAAACCATTCTTTCTCACCAGACTTATATAATAAATTTATTTCTTTAACAACAGCACCTTTTTTAAGAGAAATCATCCCTTCTTCAAGATCAGCTTCTTTCCCTTTAATGGTTATTTTTTCAATGGAATCATTGAGTTTTCTTTCAAGAACTATTTTGTTTCCAATTTCAAGAGAATCTCCCTTTTTAAGAATTGCGGTTATGCCTGAATTAGAAACAGAATACCAAAGCCAGGTCAAAAATTCACACCCTAAAAAAGCATAGCGATAATAAGATATTGAAGCATCAAGCATTGCTATTCCATAAATTTAGTTGAAGATAAATGTGAAAGGGCATCTCGTTCCGGATCATTTAAGTCAGATAAAATATCTGCTTCTGAATAAGGGAAAATTTTAATTAAATGGTGTTTAAATGATCTCTGAAAAAGGGTTTCAAGCTCTTCATTTGCAGATTTGTTGTTAGAAAAAAAACAAAGCGTTGATTTCTCATAATTCCAGACTACATCATAAACATTTGGTGTAGCCGGGACACGGAGCAAAAGAACAGCCAGAACCTGTTCTTTAACAAGCTTTTTTTCATTTGCCGATAAGTATCCCCGGCCGCTTTCTTCAAGTCTTTTTAATGTTTCAAAGTATAAATATTTTTTGATAATCTTTGAAGAAACGCTCTTTTTGTCGATTCTTAATGAAAAAACAAAATAATCGGCCAAAACAAAAGAGGAGCCTTCAAAATCTGGTTTGAAATGATTATTAAAAGAAGTCCATCCGACTATTTTATCTGCAGGGGTATCCCCAGTCTCCTTAAAGGAATACTTTGTTAATCCTTTTTTAACAACCTCAAGAACAGGATCTTGAATTTTACCCTCGACATAATACCTGTTTATCGATACAGAAGACGATAATAAACCCATAAATTATTCAACACCACAACCCTTTGTCTTTAATGAATAAACACCATATATTGTGTAAGAAGATTATCGGAATAAATATATATTGTTTATTCAAAATAAACAAGAGATTTTACAATAAACATGAAATTTCTGGCTGATTTGCATATTCATTCAAAATACTCGCTGGCTACCTCAAGAAATCTTGATCTGAAACATCTTTATATCGCAGCCCGTATGAAAGGCATTGCAGTGCTGGGAACAGGTGATTTCACTCATCCAGGCTGGTTTTTGGAATTAAAAGAGAATCTTATCCCAGCCGAAAAAGGATTGTATGTACTAAAAAAGAATATTTCCAATGAGTGTGAAAGGGTTATACCTGAATCGTGTAAAGGTCTTGTCCGTTTTCTTCTTTCTTGTGAAGTAAGCAATATCTTTAAAAAAGAAGGCAGGGTCAGAAAAATACACAGCATAATATTAATACCGGACGTAAACTCCGTTGAAAAACTCAATATAAAGTTAAGTAAATGGGGAAAGACGGAATCTAACGGGAGGCCTATCTTTAAATTTGACGTAAGAAATCTGTGTGAGATGATCCTTGAAGTTTCAGATAAGGCCACTCTCATTCCGGCGCATATCTGGACCCCATGGTATTCTTTATTTGGCTCCAAATCGGGGTTTGACTCCATAGAGGAATGCTTTGGGGATTTTTCAGAAGATATATTTGCAGCAGAGACGGGATTGTCTTCAGATCCCACCATGTGCCGGAAATTTTCTGGTTTGGATAAAATAACCCTCATATCCAACTCGGATGCCCACTCTCCTTTAACAATAGGCAGAGAGGCAAATATCTTTAATACATCACTTTGTTATGATTCAATAATATCGGCAATAAAAAGAAACAAACCGGAAGAGTTTCCCGGAACCATCGAATATTATCCCGAAACAGGCAAGTATTACGCGGACGGACACAGAAACTGCAACCGGTTTCAATCGCCGGCGGAAACAGACAAATACGGCGGCATCTGCCCGATATGCGGTCGGAAAATAACAATCGGTGTGCTCCACAGAATTCTGGAGCTTTCGGATAAAGCAGAAAATAAAACGGCAACAACATCATGCTTTAAGACAATACCCCTTTTGGAGATTCTTTCGGAAATTTATCAGTTGAACCCAGGCTCAAAAAAAATAAAGA
>JAHJJB010000001.1 GCA_018823005.1 Pseudomonadota bacterium
ATTTTGTCAGAGCTTTCAGCATTTCACTTGAATCCTTGAACCCTTGACCCCTCGAATCCTCATAGGTTAACCAACTAATTTGGAGATGATACTAAAATAATAAATGAGCCCGCTGTTTTCGGTTCAGGGATCTGAAACCCTGATACTCCGGATCGCATCGGCACGAATGGGAACAAATTCAGGAACATTTGCCGCGTAACCGGAATCGTTGAAGCGTGAGAGAAGAACCGGCGGTGTGTCGTTTCCTTCCCCGTCGACATGGGTAATAAATATTTCCGTATAGGGACCGTTCGCCTTGGAACTGAACAGGAGCCATCTGCCGCTTGACGACCAGCTATGCCAGGAATTGAAATAATTCCGGTTACACTGCATTCGCCTCGCCTTCCCTCCTCCGGCAGGAATGATCCACAGCTCGCTGTCAGGCTGAAGCATTATTCCCGAGCGGCTCCGGGTATAAACGATCCAGTTCCCATCCGGTGAGTAGCGGGGAAAGTAATTACTCATTCCATTATCGGATGCTCCTTCCAGAGGTTCGGCAATCCCTCCTCCGCCTTCATTAAATGGAATCCGGTAAAGATCGAACCGGATATTATAAAGTTCGTTCAACTGGTGAATATTTCTGTTCTCGAACACTGTCGTAACGTTCCGGATGTTACCGTGCAACTCATTTTTCGTCTTTGCCCTGCAGAAGAGAAGATTTTTCTCGTCGGGGCTCCAGGCCGGGTTTGCCTGGACATAGCTGTAATCACTGGCACCCGGAAGAAGCTGTATTGAACCGCTGCCTGAGTCATATATGGCGATAACACCGAAAGTGGGGAAAAAAAGCTGTGAATATTCGGTGTCGTTCATCACGGCAGCGTAGCAAATCTCGTTCACGGATGCCGCTGCATACCGGCCCGTCGGGGACATCCGGCCAAAAAGTCCCCGCGTCGGAGGTATGACGCCTCTCCTTGGAAAATCGCTCCAGGTAAAAAAGTCCTCTTTCCTGAGAATGATTTCTTTGCGGACTTCCGTAATAAACTGGGCACCGTTGTCGTTCCCAAAATTATATTCCATGCTCAGCCATTTACCATCTGAGGAAAAGGCATGGCAGCTTGCGCATACTGATATACCTTCCATGACGGTAGCCGGTTTCCCGTAAGAGGAAATGTCACCGAGGCGCCACCGGGTTTTTTCGAAACTCTTGCTTGCAACCGCAAAAGGAAGGGGAATCTGACGGAAGAAAACGGAATCGTCCAAAGAGTCGACGGATGTCCCTATGGAGATTGCGTGTTCGGACAAAACGATTCCCGATTCCCTGTCCGGGAGGCTGTAAACGGTAAGAACCGACATTTTTCCACTTGAATGATCTTTCATGGTTTCCCAGGTTTTTCTTTCGGGAATCCATGACCGCTGATTCGTCAGAATAAAAATGGGTTTTCGACCGTCTTCAAATTTAAAGGAAATGAGCCAGAACCGGGACCGGGGATCCTCATCAGTCCATGTTACCGTCGGGGAAGCAATCTCAGGGGGAAAGAGAGAACCATCGTAGGGATAGGTGATGAGAAGTGACTCCCCGGAAGTGGGGGGCTTTTTCGGAGTCGCTTCCACCCGTGAGACGAGTGCTTCCAATTCGTCGCCGTCCCATAAAGCCACTTTCTGAAAAGTACACTGGAGGAGAAGGCACGCAAGAAAAAAAAAGGCCGCGGTTAAAAAACCCCTTTGATATAAAGTTCTGCTTTTCACGATGTCATATCCCTGATTTCTGTTCATGATAAGCATAAGGTGAACAGCTTTATGTGTCAATGACATATCTCCGGCACCAGCATAATTTCAGGGATATTTATATTGACAGAAAAATTCGCGAAGATTAGCGTGTGTCAGGAAAAAATATGGACAAGGACAGACTGATAGACAAAAGCATTGAGACGATTGTGAGCCGGTCGTTGAAAGGAGGCGGGTTTGCCCAGCGACAGGATGGCAAGTTCCGGCCTGACGCGACCGCATGGAGCGCCCTTGCCCTGTCTACGGGGAATATCCGCGGGGATTTGGTTGAAAATGCGTGCATTCGTCTTGCATCAAGCCAGTTTACAGATGGCCGCATACCAGTGGCTGAGGATATTGAAAATGCATATTGGCCCACTCCCCTGGCTCTTCTTGCATGGAAAAGGACCGGGGGGTTCGAAAAAGAAATTGAGCGTGCAGCCAAATTTCTACTCAAAACATCGGGCCTTCACTTTCCCATGGAGAAAAATTCCCCGAACGGACATGATACCGCAATACGGGGATGGTCATGGATTGAAAAGGCGCATTCATGGATTGAGCCGACATCCATGGCGATCCTTGCATTGAAGGCAATCGGCAACGCAGGTCACGATCGCGTACAAGAAGCTGTTCGAATGATTCTGGACAGAAAACTCCCTGCCGGCGGATGGAACTATGGCAATACCACGGTGTTCAACCGGGAACTTTCACCTGCGCCGGAACACACCGGTCAGGCGCTCTGTGCATTGTCGGGCCTAGTTCAGCATTCTGAAATTGCGAAAAGCATCGATTATCTCAGTAAAGAAATATCAATCCTGCAAACGCCTCTTTCACTCTGCTGGGGGCTTTTCGGTCTCGGGGCATGGTCTGTCAAAATAAGAGGGAGCCGCGAGCGCATTCTGAATTCTTTATCATTGCAGCAAAGATATGGCCCTTATGATACTTCGCTGCTTTCAAAGCTGGTCATCGCATATAATATGGAAGGTAATTTATTAGGGTTAATAATGAAGAACTCATAAAAAGTCCTTCTCACACAAAGATCACGGAGGACACAAAGAAAAAGCTGAATGTTTTTAACAGTTCATTTTTTGTGTCTTTGTGCCTTAGTGTGATAAATTATAATTTTTAAAGACCGTCATAATTGCAGGCGATCTAAATAGTTGGGAAATTCCGGAAATGGACGATAAGAAACTGGTGACAGAATATTTGCCTTCAATTTGGACAAGGCGCGAGTTTCTGAAGGTCGCTGGTGTTACGGCAGTAGCCGGTGCCGTGACAGCCTCCGGAGCTCCGGCAATTGCTGCCGCAGTGGATATAATATCCGGAATTTATACAGCAAACAGAGAATCAGGAGCGTCAACATTTATCGCTTCGGTATCCGGCTATGACCAGGATATCCGCAAGGTAATTCTTTCCGGATTCAGGGAACTCGGGATAAGCGCGCAGGGGATAAAAGGAAAAAAAATTCTCCTGAAGCCCAACCTTGTCAAGCCTCAAAAGCATCTTGAGCACATCTGCACTCACCCGTTAGTCATACGCGGGGCAGTTGAAGCGTTTTTGAGTCTGGGTGCGGCTGAAGTTTTTGTCGCCGAGGCCTCCGGACATGGACGTGATTCGTTTCTTGATCTTGAAGAATCCGGGCTTGCAGATA
>JAHJJB010000179.1 GCA_018823005.1 Pseudomonadota bacterium
GGCTCAGACCCGTTTTCTCCTTGATCTTTGCAATTGCTACACCGTTTTTGCTTCTCTTAACAGTACTCAACACGGAGCTCAACACTGTGCCCTGAACTGCAGCAGGTTTTTTTGCAGCAACTTTGGCTTTTACTGCTTTGGGTTTTACTGCTTTGGGTTTTACTGCTTTAGGCTTTACTGCTTTAGGCTTTGCTGCTTTGGGCTTTACTGCTTTTACGACTTTTGAAACTTTTTTATTTGCGACCTTAACTGTTTTGGCTTTTACATTTTTAGCTGCTCCGCTGCTCTTCTTCTTTGCGCTGGCTGCACGTTTGGCAGGGGCTGCAACTGATTTGGAAACCGGTTTAGTCTGTTTTTTTGCTTTCTTCATCTTTCCTCTCCTTTGTTTGGTTTACAAGCTATTTTCGACAACTATTCCCATGTTGTATTCTCTTTTTAATTCATGCTTTAATAAAAGTCAACAAATACTGCAATATAAGAACTAATATTGACAAAAATTTCTTCTTGTGAAAGATATCCTCATCTGGCAGATTCTTCCTTGCCTGTGATAGATGATTCCTCATTATCCGGTGGAAGCCGGTTTGCAATTTATTTCAAATAAAAGGCAGTCTATTTATATAATGAAAGAGATGATCGATTCAGCAGTGCGGAAATTCCATATTCCCTATGAAAAAGATTTAAACTCTTCCCAGATTGAAGCAGTGATCCATACGAAAGGGCCTCTCCTTGTCATTGCAGGAGCCGGAAGCGGAAAAACAAGAACTCTGACCTACCGTGTAGCTCGTCTTGTTGAAGAGGGAATATCTCCAGGTTCAATTTTACTTCTTACGTTTACCCGCAAGGCAGCCCAGGAAATGCTCAGAAGAGCGGTCAGCCTCCTTGATAACCGGTGTGAAAACATCTCGGGAGGGACATTTCACTCATTTGCCAACAACATTCTACGCAAATACTCCCGACAAATAGGTCTGGAGTCAGGCTTTAATATCATAGATCGTTATGACTCGGAAGCACTGATTGGCCTTTTAAGAAAAGAGATGCTGAACATCTCCCGGCAACCTTCTTTTCCCAGAAAGCACACTCTTGCATCTATCTTCAGCAAAGCTGTGAACAAAGTTTTAACGATCGAAGATGTGATTTATAACGATTATCCCCATTTTACTGATGATCTTGATACCATTATTGCAATAAACAAGGCATATACGGTACGGAAAACCGAACATTACTATCTCGATTATGATGATTTACTGGTATGTTTCAAAGCCCTTATGGAAGAACATCCCGATCTGCGGCACAGGATTTCTTCTTCTTACGAACATATAATGGTTGACGAATATCAGGATACAAACCAGATACAGGCGGACATATTGACTCTTCTTGCAAGCGCTAATAAAAATATTATGGTTGTAGGCGACGATTCACAGAGCATATATGCCTTCAGGGGAGCAAACTTCATAAACATAATGAGATTCCCGGAATTATTCCCAGGAGCAAGGACTATTACCCTCGAAGAAAATTACAGGAGCGACCAGCCTATACTCGATCTGACCAACATCATCATCGAAAGAGCATCGGAAAAATATTCCAAAATCCTTTTCACAAGAAGAAAAGGAGGGGCGAAGCCGCTTTTGGTTTGCACGTCCGGTGAAAACAGCCAGTCAAGGTTTATAGTTGAAAAGATACATGAATTGAATCAGTATGGAATTCCATTGAATGAGATAGCAGTCCTTTTCAGGGCGGGATATCATTCATTTGACCTTGAGATCGAGCTTGCGCGCAGCAATATTTCTTTCAAAAAAGTAGGGGGCTTTAAATTTGTCGAATCTGCACATATAAAAGATATTCTCGCCCATCTGAAGGTTCTCGTTAATTCTAAGGACAGGTTAAGCTGGCAAAGGATACTTCTTCTCGTGGATAAAATAGGCCAGCAGACCGCCAATAAAATATTTGATGCCATTTCTAATGAAAACTCGGGCTATACAGGTTTGCTCACGGCAAATATCAAAAAACAAACATCAGAAAGCCTGACGGAGCTTAAAGCTCTTTTCGGCAAAATAGATTCGGGAGTAATGTCTGTTTATGAAATGGGTGACGCAGTGGTTGATTATTATCTTCCGTTATTAAGAGAACAATTTGACGACCACCCCAAAAGAGCAAAGGACCTTGAGCACCTTCTGTCTATCATGGAAAGATATAACAGCCTGAGAGAGTTCCTTACCGATATGGCGCTTGAACCTCCTAACACGAGCATTGACGATTCGTTGTCCGACAATTCAGGCGGGGATGACCGCCTTGTTCTTTCAACCATCCATTCCGCAAAGGGACTTGAATGGCACACAGTTTTTGTAATATGGACTCTCGACGGGAGATTTCCGTCATCACATTCCATTAACAATCCCGAAGAACTTGAAGAAGAGCTCAGGCTTATGTATGTCGCGGCAACAAGGGCAAGAAAGAGCCTCTATTTCACATATCCGAAAGAGGTTTATGACAGAAGCACAGGAATGGTTCTCAAACGCCCTTCCCGTTTTCTCGATTCGATAAACAATGACATACTGGGAAAGCACTCGTTCGGTTCATTCAATTACCACTATTAATATTCGCCTGAACCGAAACAGTGAGCTGTTTAAAAACTGGTTTTAAATCCCTCACGCGCCTATACCCAAACGGGATAGATTTATGACATCTGCTTTAACACCCTTGAAAAAGGGAAAAGGTAATTTCAACTATTTCAATTTGTTAAAAACCGGCAAAACATTAACTTGATTTGCATACCGCATCATGTTATTCCGCCATTCAAAAATGAGCAAATTATTATCCTCAGACATTTTCAGACAACCAAAAAGATACCATTTAAGCAAGTTGATATTTAGTAATGAGTACTGAATATATTATCCTGATTGCAGGATTCATTTTTGGATTTTACATGGCATGGAACATCGGGGCAAATGATGTTGCCAATTCCATGGCAAGTTCTGTTGGTGCAAAAGCAATTACTGTCCGGCAGGCTGTTGTTATTGCTTCGATTCTTAATTTGATCGGCGCTGCATTCATCGGATCCCACGTAACCGATACAATACGCAAAGGCATAGTCTCGAATGAAATATTGAATGATCCTCACATAGCGTTTGTCGGAGCCCTGGCAGCGCTTCTGTCAGCCGCTTTATGGGTTAGTTTTGCCACCTGGAAATCAATGCCGATTTCCACAACGCACTCTATTGTCGGCGCAATGATAGGATTCGGAATTATTGCAGGCGGTTTTAAAGCAATACTATGGGGAAAGCTTACATCGGTCATATTAAGCTGGATTATTTCCCCAGCTTTAAGTATCATTATTTCATTCGTAATGTTCAGCATTATTAAAAGGTTGATTATTTCCAGAAACGATTCCTTTGACAGGGCGTTGAAGTTTTCCCCGTTTTTTGTCGGAATCTCGATTTTCATTGTCGTTTTGTCATTTCTTTTCAAAACGCCTCTCGGGAAAACGCTTTCGCTCGGGACTCCAACGGCTGCCCTGATTGCTATAATAATTGCTGCATTGATAGGCTATATCGCCAGGTTCTTTTTAAAACGTGTTAAGAGGAACATATCCGGGAACAACGGGGAGGGAATCTTCAGATATATTCAGGTCGGAACAGCCTGTTATGTCGCGCTTGCACAGGGTGCAAATGACGTTGCAAATGCCATAGCCCCTCTTGCGGTCATCTATTTCTTCGTAAAAACGGGTACAGTGGGAGATCAGGTTCCGGTTCCTTTTTTTCTTCTTCTTTTCGGCGGTGTTGGGATTGCTTTAGGTATAACAATGGCAGGCCGCCGTGTCATGGAAACTCTCGGCACAAAGATAACACATCTGAGCAACAGCCGTGGTTTCTGTGTTGAGTTTGCGGCAGCAACAACGGTTCTTATTGCTTCAAAACTTGGCCTGCCTGTTTCAACGACCCATGCCGCGGTCGGAGGGGTTCTTGGAGTAGGCATGGCCCGCGGAATGGAAGCCCTCAACTTGAGGCTTGTATATGAAATTGTATTTTACTGGCTTTTGACCCTGCCGGCATCCGCCTTAACCTGCATGGTCATTTATAAGATACTTCAATTTATTTTACAAAGGATGTGAATATGAGAATGCCTTTCTTTTCACTCTTCATGTCATCACCTTTTGATGGTCTCCAGGAGCATTCTGAAAAAGTCAAGGAGTGCGCATGGGCCTTTCAGCAGGCAGTTGAATGCCATGTGGAAAACAAATGTAAATCTTTCGAAGAGTTACGGCAGGAAGTCATCAGGCTTGAAAGAGAAGCAGACATGATAAAAAGGCGCATAAGGGGACACCTCCCCAAGGGAACTATGATGCCTGTTGATAAGTTTCAGCTATTCATGTTTTTGAGGGAACAGGACGGCGTTCTTGATGCTGTTGAAGATGTTCTCGACTGGATTTCATACAGGATTAATCCGGGGATTCCGGCAGAGCTTTCAAAGGATTTTTTTCTTTTAGTTGATTCAACCATCGACCCAATAGAAGAATTGAGCAAGATGGTCGCAGAAGCAAGAAAGTACTTCGACTCTTTTTCGGACAAGCAGAGAGAAGTGGTCAAGGAGATAATAAGAAATCTCCGTCAGCAGGAACACGAAGCCGACAAGATTGAACACATGTTAAAGCAGAAGATATTTAACATGGACATGGACCCTGTTACAGTATTTCACATGATAAGGCTTACCGAAATAATCGGGTCAGTTGCAGACCACGCCGAAAATGCAGGCGACATGATGCGGGCAATGATTTCACGGTGAGATCTTTGGAGAAGATGTTATGCAAAGATCTCATTTACTGGTAATGTCGGACTACTTCCTGAAAAAAGCCCACCATATATAGAATGCAAACGCAGCAAGAGCAAGCACAAACCCCAGGTAGGCTTTCCAGTCGAAAGCTTTCCTGGCCATTCCTGTATCCGTTATTTTGCCTACCCGTCTCTTGCACGATGGGCATACTACAGCTTTAACAGGGATATATGTCAGACATTCCGGGCATTTTTTTGAAGAATAAGCGTCATTCTTTTCCATGTCATTGCTCATCAAGCCGCCTCTCCATGCGCTGAATTTCTCTTAAATAATCCTGTTATTCCAGAAATTCTTTTTCTACCTCGATTTTGCTCCTGCTTTTTGCCTGGGCCAGCCATGCTTCAAATGTTTTTAATTTTTTCTGTTCAAGGAGTGCCTTCCTAATGTTCTCCTTTTCCTTGTCAAATCCTTCAGCAGGAGGATCCTTCTTTTCCTTAAACCTTATAACATAATAGCCTTTTGTTCCCTTGACCGTACTCTCAGGAAACAGTCTCTCTTTCGACAGCGTAAAAGCTGCCTCGGCAATCTGCGGTTCTTGTCCGATATTTGGGATATTCTCATTACGTTTGAAAAACCCGGTCTCACTGATGTATAATTTGTATTTGGCGCTTTCCTTTGTCATATCCCCACCATTTTTAAGGGCGGTCAGAAGGGCACCGGCCTCTTTATTAGCGTTTTCATTCTGCTTTTCCTTTAGAAGGTCCGCCTTTACTGCATCATTAACATTCTTCAATTCAGGTATCTTTGCCGCCATTTTCCCCATAACCTGAATAATGGTGTGTCCGCTGCCCGACTCCTTTACATCACTTATCTCCTTTTCGGACATCGCGAAGGCTTCAGATGTAATCAAGGCAGAGTTGTCTATGCCGGTTACCTGGGGAGCCTCATTCCGAGAAAAGAAATCCGTGCTTTTTATTATCAGGCCGTGTTTTTCAGCTGCTTTCGCCAGGTCCTTCATTTGCAGGGCATCATTATAAACCGCTTCAGCTTCATCATATGCAAGGTTTTTTGCTTTGTCTTCCGAAATCTTTTTCAGAATAGCGCTGCGCGTCTCCTGAAGGGAAAAGACCTTTTCCTCGTTCACTTTTTCAGTTTTAATAATATGCCATCCGAACTTGGTTAAAACAGGCTCGCTGATTTCGCCGGGTTTTAATGAAAAAGCCCTGCTGGCAAACGGTTCGACCATATCCTTCTTTTGAAAAGCGCCAAGATATCCCCCCTGTGACTTGCTGGGACAATCCGAATATTTTTTTGCAAGATCTTCGAATGGCTGGCCCTCTTTTATCATCTTAAGTATATTGCCGGCCTTAACTCTTGTTTCTTCAACTACCTCCGGTCTTTCACCCTCGTCGACCTTTAACAGGATGTGTCTTGCCTCAACCGTTTTAGGACGTTTGAATTTATCAATATTAGTCTCGTAAAACTCGCTTATATCCTTCTCTTCTACTGTTGCCTTCGAAGCATAAGAACCGGCCTCAAATGTAAGATAACTGATCTTAATTTTTTCTTCAGTTTTATATGCCTCCTTGTTTCTGTCAAAGAAAGCCTTTAACTCATCCCCTGATGGATTTATACCCGTGTATCTCTCGGGATTGAAATTAACATAATCCACATTTACCGAGGCCCCTTTCCACTTGAACCACTCCAGGGCTTCCTGTTCAGATATCTTTATTCCTCCTGTTACAAAAGACATCATCCTTTCTATCATCAGGGATTCCTTTACAGAAGCCTCGAATGCTTCGGGGGTCGAACGGTTCTGGCTTAAAACCCTTTCATATAGTTTCTTGTTAAAAACACCGTCTGAATGAAATGCCTTTATATTTACTATGGTTTGAGAAAGCTCTTCATTTGTGACCCTGAACTTCAGCTTTTCGGCCTCTTTTATAACGATCTTCCTGTCAATCAGGCGATCCAATGCCTTCTTCTTCAAATCAAGAGTCTTCAGCATGTTTTCATCAAGGCTGTTTCCGAATCTGGCACGCACCTGCTCAACAAGACTGTTATATGCCTCCTGATATTCCTGGCCGGTAATTACCTCTCCGTTAACTAAAGCGACCCTATTCCCTCTTTGTGCACGGAAGCTTCCGACTCCCCAGAAAACAAATACCACAACAATAATGCCCAAAAGTCCTTTTATTATCCAGGAGCCGGCATTTTTTCGCATTAAATCAAGCATGATATTATCCTTGAATCCTTCTTCGCCGCCAAAAAAAGCGGCAGTTATTGAAATTATTAAATTATGGTAACAGGTTTGTTCTGCCTGTCAATCTTTGTGCCAACAGACTCGGAACAAAAGGCGCACAGATACTCATACTTATCCCCTTCTGAAAGAACAAGAAGAAGGCGCTTCCGTAAGGGGACCGCCCGCTTGCACTTAGGACAATATAACTGTGTCGCATCAAATTCCTTAAACGCATCCGGACCGGCTTTCTTCCCGATACGTGGTGCGGCAGGGCGCCTTGTATCAGTAATTCTCATCATATGTAACACCTTTTATTTCAGCAGATAATGACTGATATCCCTCGGAATATCACTGGCTTTATGCCGGGCGATATTTCGATTTGGAGCATTGGATATTATTTTCTGTCCGTGATTTTGTCAACAAGTTAACACAAGTTAAATTGGAATTGTTAAATTTCATGTTGACACTCTGAACGCTTTTTGTTACTTGCCGGATACAAATAGGGGCTGTAGCTCAGCTGGGAGAGCGCATGACTGGCAGTCATGAGGCCAGGGGTTCGATCCCCCTCAGCTCCACCAATAAAATCAGTGACTTACCTTCCTCATTCCCTGTGATTCCCTAACGGTAGGCGATTTAAAGCTAAAAATCCTCATAAATCCTTTATTATCAATTCTTTTCATTGTTGCCATTTACAGTTTTTTCAACACAGGGTGCGCCTGGGATGCAAATGGGTCCAGTGGATAAATCAAGCTGATCAATTTCTGATTTCCCTGTTCCCGGCATCCAGTGGTAATAAGTATCGACTGTTATATTTATTTTGGCATGGCCTAACTGTTTGCTGACATCTGCTATATTATGCCCTGCCTGAATTCGTAAAGTTGCGTATGTATGCCTCAAACCATGAATTGTTATTCGTCTTAACCGTGCCTTTTCAAGAGCCTTATTAAAAACCCTCTTCCTTAAATGACTGACATCAATCAGACTCCCTGCCTCATTATAGAAAAGCCATTCCGGAAGTTGTTTTCAACCTTTTTCGAGGGTTTCCTTTTTCCGCTGTACCATATAATCTTTTAAGACTGCCTGAGATCCGCTGACATATCCACTCGCCGTGTTTTCCCGGTTTTGGGTGAACCTTCTATGTTCCTAACAACATTTCGACGAACCTCTATGAAATTGCCGTTAAAATCGATATCGCCAGGTTTCAGGGCGATAAGTTCCTCTAAACTCATTCCGGTTCTTAAGGCTATCAGGAAAAAAGGATAATACCGGGGAAAATGTGTTTTAATGGAATTCTCAAACTTGTTTTTTTCTTCCCATGTAAGAGGTTCAATAATTTTGGCCTGATCATTCTTTTTGATGAGTTTTCCGGTTCCTGACACCGGGTTTGTTTCAATCAGTTCATCATCTGAGGCTTGACTGAATATACAGCTTAAATCATTAGTGTCCGGTTAAGATTCAAATAATTTCAATTGCATATGGTCGTTAGCAATTTTGTTTTTGTATGTATCTGCTGTGAGCACCTGTAAAATGGGTATTTTCTCAAAAAGAGTAATACTAAAAATCTGTAAAATTGTGTAGAGACTCAGCTCTATTTTCAACTGTTTCTTTATTATGGCTACCAGAACATACACTGAAATTGCAATCCAGATTTGAGCTTTTACTGCGTTTTCGGATGTGCCATAAAAAGCTTTAATCCGAAGGTGCTGCTTAATCCATTTAAAAAAACAGCTCAACTTGCCATCGATATCGATAAAGCTCTGTGATTGTAAATGACGGCAACGTCATCTGATTCGTCAAAAGATTTAATTGTTGCTCTTTTTCAGCATCAAAGAACTTTACGATTCTCAATTTATCGGGATAATTCTTTCGGGCATAAAAACCGGTTGGCACAACGATCTGGTCACACTTAAGGCCGGAGGATTTATCCACAGGCATTGAATAAAGTCGTCGCAAACCGGTATTGGCTTTTGCTCGAACAACGAAAAAAGAAGAACAAAGATGCATCGTATAAAGTCTTTCAAAATCCAAATAACCGCGATCCATAATATAAATTGCCCCGGCTTCAGGGATGAGTTCGTCAAGGATGTTTACTTCATGAACCCGTCCCTCGGTTATGGCAATAAAAGAAGGAATGCTGCCTTTCAGATCCAAAAGAGTATGTAATTTTATGGCACTTTTGGTTCTGCGAAAATGAGCCCATGGAAAAACCTACAGACAAAGGTCAATGATTGTGGCATCCAGAGCGTAAACCGTTTCCTGAAACTCAAGCCCAAAGTCATCGTCGGCATAGAGCGCTCTGGCATGATGTATGAGAATTTGAGCAAAGTCACGATATATAAGCCAGTCTCGTTTCTCATTGGCATCGGCCAGTGTGGTGCGTGAGATTTTACCGCGTATTCCCATGTGGTAAAGCTTCTCACTCATTGCCCGCACGCAGCATTCTATAGCGATTGTCAGAATAACGTTCCAATTGGAGTTCGTTCAAATTGTTTGGGTATGGGTGCGTATGCGAACCGCAGGAATAATGACCTGCCCTTCGTCAACGGCGGCATATCCGCATCCATGAAATCCGGTGCAGCCC
>JAHJJB010000180.1 GCA_018823005.1 Pseudomonadota bacterium
CCGCCGTTGACGAAGGGCATGGAATTATTTCTGCGGTTCGCATACGCACCCATGCCCAAACTATTTAATGATCTCCAATCGGAATGTTATTTTGAGAACCGCTATAGATGACCTGTTATGACCATTATGACCTGAATGTCAAGAAAGAACATACACTACGAACCACATAACAAAAGAATATAACTTATGGAGAATAATGCCACAGCAGTTAAACAGAAGATTAAAAAACCTTGACATTTTACCCGCTTCCTTCCTATATCGCCGTATGCTGACTGAACTCGAAAAACAGATTGTTGCTTCAATACAGGGAGACATCCCGGTTGTGAAGCGGCCTTACGCCAAAATAGCAAAACAGCTCGATATCACTGAAGAGATCCTCCTTGAGACCCTTAAGAAGCTCTGTGAAAAAGGCGTAATAAGGCGGTTCGGGGCGACTCTGCGACACCAGAACTCGGGATTCGAATCGAATGCTATGGCGGCATGGAAAGTCGAAGAGGATCGTGTCGAGGAGGTCGGCAAAAAGTTTGCATCCTTCAGGCAGGTTTCACACTGTTACAGGCGCAATCCCACCAAAAAATGGCCGTATAACCTCTATACGATGGTGCATGCCAGAGACGAAGAATCATGCAGAAAAACAGTCCGCATGATGTCGGAAGCAGCTTCCGTTGACACTTATGCCATTTTATTCAGCCGCAAGGAACTTAAAAAAACATCCATGAAATATTTCTCAACCGACAATTCTGATGGACTGTAAAAAATCCATCGGTAGGCATAGGGCGATTAAGCCTTTGACTATTTTCAAATGATTTCAGACATCCCGAATATTCTGCTCGTTAATCCATGGATACATGATTTTGCTGCCTATGATTATTGGGCAAAACCGGTAGGCCTGCTCTATCTTGCATCTATTTTGAGAGAACACGAATGCAAAGTTGCATATGTTGACTGCCTGAACAGGTTTCATCCGGAGAATAAAAAGCATCCCCCATCCAAAGCAGATGGAAGAGGGTCATATCTAAAAACTGTTATTCCCAAACCCGAAGGGCTTGAAGATATTCCAAGAAATTATTCAAGATATGGAATATCCGAGAAATGGCTGACGAAAGACCTTTTGGATGTTACAAAACCTGATGTCATTCTCATCACCTCCCACATGACATACTGGTACCCCGGTCTATTTGAAACAATAAGAGTTCTCAGGAAGATCTTTCCTGCGATTCCGGTTCTTCTCGGAGGCATATACGCGACTCTTTGTTATGACCATGCGGTTAAATATGCAGGCGCAGACAGAGTTTTTGCCGGAGCAGGAGAAAAATTCATCCTTGAGCTCATAACAGAATATACCGGATTTTCTGCTGACATGAAATTTAACTCCAAAGAGCTTGATTCCTATCCCTATCCTGCATTCGATCTTGAAAGCGGAATTGCTTTCATTCCGATACTCACTTCAAGAGGCTGCCCCTTCTCCTGTTCATACTGCGCATCTCATTTCCTTAATCCCGAACGGATGCTCAGAACTCCGGAATCAGTCATAAATGAAATCATGCACTGGCATGAAAAATACAAAGTTGAAGATTTTGCCATCTATGACGACGCATTTCTTACGGATGCAAAAAACCATGCAATTCCAATACTTGAAGGGATAATAGGAGCCGGAATTAATGTCCGGTTTCACACTCCGAATGCAATTCACATAAGAGAAATATCAGGTCAGACAGCGGATCTTATGTTTAAGGCGGGCTTTCAAACAATAAGGCTTGGACTGGAAACAACTTTATTCGAAAACAGAACTAACCTTGACAGGAAAGTGTCCGAAGCTGAATTCAAACAGGCAGTAATATTCTTAAAAAAAGCAGGATTTTCAAAAAATCAGGTCGGAGCATACCTGCTCGCCGGTCTTCCCGGCCAGGATACCGACTCAATAACTGAATCAATAAAAACCGTCAGAGAGAGCGGAATAACGCCTGTTCCCGCATACTATTCCCCTATTCCCCATACCGGTCTCTGGGAAAAGGCAATTGATTGTTCCAGATACGATTTGGAAAAGGATCCGGTATTTACAAATAATGCGATATTCCCATGCCGCAAAGAAGGATTTTCATGGGAAATCATCTCTCTCTTAAAAAAACTCGCTGGAGATTAAAACCCATGTCAAAATTATTAATCGTTCCCCTTTGCATTTTATTGCAAATCCTGCTAAAAATTATTCTGGCGTCAATATGAACTTTCTGCATAGGGAGTTTTAACATGAAAAAAGCCACTGCAGTAGCGTTTCTCGGGGAAAACACTTCTTTTGAAGGTAAGCTCTCTTTCCATGGAACTGTCAGAATAGACGGCCATTTCAAAGGTGAAATATATTCTGACGGAACTCTTATTGTCGGGGAGAAGGGAGTTGTAGAAGCCGATATCAACACAAATTGCGTTGTAATCAGCGGAGAGGTGCGTGGCAACATCAATACCGCCCTCAGCACTGAAATTCATCCAAAAGGTAAAGTTTATGGAAGTATAATAACTTCATCTCTTGTCATCCACGAAGGTGTAATATTTGAAGGCAACTGCAGAATGGATCACACCAGGATGCAAAACTTAAAGGAAGCATCCGAAACAACTGATGATAAAAAAGGGCTCATTAAACTTTTCCCCTCCCTGAAAAATAAAAATAACGATGAGACAATAAGTAAACCAGGCAATCCGGAAAAAGAAGAACCAGGCGGAAATGAGAAGGTTCGATACTCTTGACAACAAATTCATGTTTTGTTATCAGGTGACCTGTAATAATTAATTTTTTCTTCAAGTTCAACAGGTTCCATATATTCATGCTTTTTCCGGTTAAATTAATCAGATTGGATTTGTCATTTTGAAACTTACAGAAATACTGAAAAACGTTCCGATATTCTCATCCCTTAATGATGATGAACTTTCCGCGCTGGCCTTGGCAGCAGTCAAAAAGACATTTCTCAGAAACACTGTTTTGATAAATGAAGGAGATGAAACCGATTCTCTTTACATCATTTGCAGCGGAAAGGTAAAAGCGATTATTAATGACGAGCATGGCAAAGAGGTCATCCTATCAATTTTCGGCCCGGGTGAATATTTTGGAGAAATTGCCTTTATAGACGGAGAACGCAGATCCGCAACCATAATAACAAGGGAGCCGACTGAAGTCTTAATAATATCAAGCGGAGTTTTCAGAGATATTTTATCATCAAACCCCGATATGGCTTTTAATCTCCTCATTGGAGTTGTAAAAAGGCTTCGGGATGCAACCAAACAGATTGAAAGCCTCGCCCTTATGGATGTATACGGACGTGTAGCAAGACTTCTTGTTAACTATGCCAAACCCAAAGGCAAAAAGCTGTTCATAGAAGAGATACTAACTCATCAGGAAATAGCGAATATGACGGGATCCTCGAGAGAAATGGTCAGTCGTATCTTCAAGGATCTTCTCACCGGAGAATATATAAGTATTGCAAACAGACACATAACAATC
>JAHJJB010000181.1 GCA_018823005.1 Pseudomonadota bacterium
ATCTCCTTTCCGTTTACGACAATTCCGCGAACCCTGTTTTTATCGGTATGAATCCCTTCAAATCTGGAATTGAACTGCACCTCTCCGCCGTTTTTTTCAATGAGGTTCCGGAAGGCGGGTACGATTTTTTTTAAAATATCGCTTCCGAGATGAGGCTCAGCATCGATTAGAATGTCTTCCGGCGCTCCGCATTTTACAAGTGTCTCAAGGAAGCGGCGGACTCTGAGCCTGTCTTTGCTGCGGGTGGTAAGTTTTCCGTCGGAAAAAAGTCCGGCGCCGCCTTCACCGAAAAGAACATTTCCTTCAGGGTTAAGCACCCCCTTTTTCCAGAAAAGGGAAACCTCGGAAGCCCTCTTATTTGCCGGAGAGCCGCGTTCAATCAGAAGGGGAGAGAGGCCGGCCTCCGCGAGCGCAAGAGCTGCCATGAGGCCTGAAGGGCCAGCACCAACGACAACAGGCACTGGTCTCTTTCCGGCTGATCTTATTGCCGGTGATGTGGTAAAAACTTCCTGCCCGTCAAGTATCTCCACATCCCTGATATTCGACAGAGAAAGGCTTTCACTATTTATGAAATCAAGCTCGATGGTTAATGAAAATAGAGGAGCCTCACGGCGGCTCCTTGCATCTATTGAACGGCGTATCAGTCTTAATCCTGAAATAAGGCTTTCATTACATCCGAGTTTTGCGGCTGCCGCTTTCAGGATATCTTTTTCTTCGTAATCAAGAGGAAGAAGAATCTGGTGTATTTTAATGCGCATGCTTGTTTTGTATACCTGTTAATTTTCCAATATTCTGATTTATAAAAGCTGACTGAAATATTGCTATTGTGCAATTATAACTTCGGCGGCAATGATATCTGATATTTCTGTATATTACCATTTGTTTCGGGTCTGTATACTGAATTATGATACAAAAGAGAGCAAATTTGTTGAACATCCTTCCTTGCTTTATTATCCTGGAACGGCTATGTGAACTCGTTTTAAATTTATATCATCATTATAAATAGGTGCCAACTATTTGGCATAATACATGAAAGTCTGAGTTATGGTAAAAGGCGGACCGAAATCGTTGGATAACAGGCCGGATATGATTGATAAAAAACTTGCAGTCAGCATCATATTCGCGACAATCTGCAGGATCCTGCTTAATACCGCGAGGCGGTTTCCCTATCCTTTTGCACCTGCCATCAGCCGCGGTCTGGGAGTTCATATAACGGCCGTAACCTCCCTGATTGCAGGCAACCAGGCTGCAGGTATTCTGGGGATGTTTCTCGGACCTGTTGCTGACAGGATCGGATACAGAACCATGATGCTCTCGGGACTTGCAATGCTTGCGGCCGGAATGCTTGCTGTGGGATTTTATCCGAATTACTGGATAGTCATGGCTGCGCTTGTCCTTTCAGGTCTTGCCAAAAGCACTTTTGATCCTGCTTTTCTGGCTTATGTCGGGGAACGAATTTCTTTCAGTAAAAGAGGATTTGTAATAGGCCTCACAGAATTCAGCTGGGCTGGAAGCACGCTTGCAGGAATACCCCTGGCGGCTTTTCTTATCGACCGTTTTGGATGGAAAGCCCCCTTTTTTGCCCTTGGAATACTTGGTCTTGCCGGTATGATTACAATCCGGCTGACGATACCGCCTGATGTTAAGAAAACATGCTCTTCTGCTTCGGCTGATTATTTCGGCGCAATGAAAAAGCTCGGAAAGGATCGATCCGCGCTTGGAATGCTCGGCTTTATATTTTTCATCAGCGCAGCAAATGATAACCTTTTCGTTGTTTACGGTGTATGGCTTGAAAAGGAATTTAGCTTAAGCATACTTGCGCTCGGATTCGGAACTATTGCAATAGGGCTTGCAGAATTTCTCGGCGAGTCTCTAACGGCTCTCTTTTCGGACCGTTTGGGACTCAAGCGCTCGGTTATTGCAGGACTGGTTATTTCAATCATATGCTATGGAGTCCTCCCTCTTTTCGGGAAAAGTTTCCCTTTTGCTCTGGGGGGACTGTTTGTCGTTTTTCTTGTCTTTGAATTCACGATTGTAAGCTCCATATCCCTTTGCACAGAGTTTTTACCGGGAGCAAGGGCCACCATGCTTTCGGCATATCTTGCCGCATCAGGACTTGGGCGGGTGGCGGGGGCATTATTGGGAGGGCCTGTCTGGCTTTTGGGAGGCCTTCCTGCAATCGGAATCGTTTCTTCACTTATCAGTATTCTTGCCCTTGTTTCGATCCTATGGAGTTTTAAACAATTAAAGGGTGCAAATCTTGGATAGATATTAATGTTAGCCTTATTTGAGTTTAGCTGCAGAACGGGCCCAAGAAAAAAGCACATGGCGGTACCTGATTATATTTCCCGAGTAAATTTATTC
The DNA here is from genome assembly GCA_018823005.1 of Pseudomonadota bacterium. Lineage (GTDB taxonomy): Bacteria > Desulfobacterota > Desulfobacteria > Desulfobacterales > RPRI01 > RPRI01. The sequence continues at coordinate 2,365 of JAHJJB010000181.1, forward strand.
TTGATTTCAGGGCAACAATCAATATATTTCAACAGATTGAAAATTCAACAGAGTTTTTCCCAGGAGTTTTTCCCATATTTTATTGATGATGCGATAATACAAGTAAATATTTTCCGTTAATTCCAAAAACAATAATATCAGGAGGTTTGAAGTATGTGGAAACCGATCTCGTCAATGCTTTCCGTATTCCTTTTGTTTATGTTTGGATGTGCAACAACCGGCGAATACGAGCCTGCGTCAAATTTGGCCCAGTTACAGATATCATTTGCTGATTCGAATTGGAATGGGAAGACGATCCCAAATGGTCAGCAGTGTAAAAGGTTCGGGGGGAAGGGTTCTACACCGCGTTTGATAGTGAAAAATATCCCTGCAGAAGCCAACGTTTTAATTATGGAGTACAGCGACAGGGACTATATGCCTATGGACAATGGAGGACACGGCAAAATCGGGTATAAGATCCGGCAAGGGACAAGCGAAACAAACATCCCTTCAGTACCCGGCCATACTTTCTCCCTCCCCGAGGGAATTTTCCTGGTATCAGCTCACAGCAATCCTTCATGGGACACGGCAGGGGCTTATATGCCTCCATGTTCCGGCGGAAAAGGCAATTCTTACTATGTTACTGTCAAGGCTGTTTACCAACCAGCTTCCAAAGATCAGAAACCAAAACTCCTTGGAACAGCCAAATTGAACCTTGGGAGTTATTGACACTCGTTGCCCGGATGACCAACTCTCTTGCGTAGAGTGAGGATTAAAACAGGGTATCTATCAAAAAAGTGTGAGAATTGACCGACGATACGACCAAGAGTGATTCAATAGCAATCAATGAGGTGCAACTTATTTTAGCGGAAAAGCGCACATCTTTGGCCGTGATGCGGACAGGTATAGCCGTGCTGGCTTTGCCTCTGTCGGTTATGAGTTTGCTGATAGCTACTTCAAAATTTTATGATGTTCTAAATGTTATGCATTTTCTCGTTCCTTTGGGGGTACTCAATCTTGCTTTAATTATTTTTGGAGCCTACCTGATTATTCGCGCGATAATCCGAATGCGCCATTATGATCGCCTTATCCATGAAATCAAGCTGAAGCACAGTATAATCGGTGAATTTATTGAGTAAAGTTATGAAAATATCCTGTTGAATGCGATGCGTGACTATCAGGTGAATCTCAAAGCCGAACTGGAGATTCGTCATCTGCACCATAAGATTGATCATCTATTGTTTCACCAATGGGAGAGATTGATAGAGATCCAGGAAATCCAGATGGAACTGATCAACGAAGTGCGTGGCCGTAAGTAGAAATTCCTTTACTTCCCACCATGCATATGATCTTTGTTTGTCAGGAAAAATTTCTCATCTTTACAGTTTGCAGACGTTGCCAAGTCTACGGTCGTACATTTTGCCGACGCCGTATTCGTTTCGCCTCATGAATTTTTCCCTTGAAGGGCCGATGATCTGCATTTCAGGGTGCTTTTCAAGGACTTCGCATGCGATTTTCATCTCCTTGGTGCATCCTGTGCTGAATGTAGCATCCTTACCAACCCATTCGGGCGGGATTTTCTTGCCCATTAACCTGAAGGAATCAACGATGTCATCATATGTCTGGAACCGCCATATATCAATAAAACCGCTCCGCTGTACAATTTCCCACATATACATGAGGTCATCGGCATCCATTCCCGGCTCATAATACTCAGAGGGATTGATCATAAATGTCATTGATAGCTGTTCCTTAAGATGCTGTATGAAGACAGACATAATTTTTTTTGCAATATGGATTTTCCCTGGAATTGAACCGATTATGCCGCTGTAAAAGATAACAGTCATTCCCTTTTTCTTTGCCTCATCAATCCGGCCGATTATTGTCATTGCCTTTTTCTCAAGGTCTTCATAGGAAAACTTAATCACCGAAGGATGCTTTGGCTTGTAGCTTATAATAACAGAGTCATTTTCACCGGCTGATACATTATAGATATCCTGGGTGAATTGAAAATGGGTGTCAAAGAAACGCCTTTTCTGGTCATGCCCCCTTGAGATGACAAAATCGACTTCCTTGAAAAAGCGGGCAAAGGTTGTTGAACTCAAAAGAAGATTTACGTTTTCGTGTATTCCGTCAGAAATTGCTAATATTTCATTATCGCTCCGGATAATTTTGATGAGCTCATTTTTCCCGAGATACCTGTCTTTTATGAAAAATGTGCCTTTAAGCTCTCCTTTTATCGACTCGTCTTCCATAGCATCGAAAAAATCAACCTTGGTAAAAAGAGGACCTTCCTTGAATACCACGATTATTCTGTGTCCGAGCTTGACAAGATTTTTAATTATAGCGATATCTACCATTACTTCACCGGCTTCGTCCATGAGCCAGAGAATCTTCCTGCGGGCTTCCTGTTTCTTGTCGTTTTCTCTTACACACAGCGAGTCAAAAAGAAGTTCAACGCCGTTACCGGTAAAGTTCCGTTTGAATATTTCCAGGAAATCAGCTTTGTCATATCCCGCCGATTTTGCAGATGTCCAGAGGGATGTTTCAACCGAGAGGGCAAAGAGCCTTTTTAGTTCGAGGTAATCCGCAAGCTTTCTTATGTCTGATATGGTATCGGGTGGTTCACTCAGATACGAGGTATCTATCTGATTCAAGGCTTTTTTAAAAGCCTCCGACTTCAGGGAGGTGCCGGTCCGCATGTTGCGTGAGACTTTTTCGCACAGGTACGGGTCCGGTATATGGGAGTGGTTTATGAATATGCGTAAAAGCCTTTTTTCAAGCCTGGAAGGGAGCATGATATGGTCTCTTGTTTCATGCATGAATTTAATTTTTATCAGGGATTTAAGGAAGTTATTCCCATTAGGATCCTCTATTTGCTCATCAATGACTTTTAATATACGTTCAAGCACTACATTATATTTTTCCTGTATGAAATCAGGGTTGTTTCTGTTAATTATGCTTATAAACATTTTGTCGGAGCATGGATAGAAGCGTTCGTCTTCTTCCGTATACACCATGAATCTCACCTGTTCCGGGGTTGCAACCTGATCGGGATAGGAGTTGTGGTCAAGATGGTTTTCAATAAAAAATGCGGTATACCAAGCATCCTTTTCCGGATTTTTACCTTCTATATAAGGGATAATTTCATCAGATGGTATTTCTATTTGGCGGGACTTTTCAAAAGGCGGCATCATGTATCTCCTTAGAAACGATTGTGTTATGCGGATAAGTAATAGAGAAATGAACAGGGGTTAAAAGATACCGGTTTGGGAAGAAAACAAAACAGGGAGCCGTTGATATGTTGTGCAATTTCAAGGTATAAATTAATAAATCTGCTTAACACAGTAAAATGATTATGTAATGATACCGATAAATTGCTATTTAACAAAAAAGTGCATTTTTGCCGAACCGATTTCAATAACATCGAAATCCTTGAGCTGAACGGATTCAGTAACTGAAACACCGTTTACTTTCGGTTTTGATGTGCCGCCTGAATAGGTAAAGAAAAAGCCGCCCGGCCTCTTGCTGATTGTGGCTGCAACCTGGCCAACCAGAAATCCGCTTACCACTATATCATTTGTTGATGCTTTTCCGATTTTAAAAAGCTTTTTGGATATTTCCACTTCTCCCTGCCCGCCGGCAACATATGAAAGAACTCCTACGGGCTCTTTTGAAATATCCGGTGAAGCTGCATTAGGAGAACTCTTGGCCAGCATTGATTTATAGGAGTTTGTATCCATGACCATTGTCTGGTCCATATTTTCCTGGGGATTGGCTGTCTCGGGTTTTGTTTCTCCATCCTTGTATTCAAAAACGATTGAATGCTTGCCGATCGTTATGACATCTCCGTGTTTCAGCCAGTGTGTGGAAATAAACTGTTCGTTAACAAAGGAACCGTTTTTGCTCTGAAGGTCGGTTGCCAAGAAGCCTTCTCCTACTGAATCTATTTTTGCGTGATGTCCGGATACCGCGAGATTATCGATAACGATATTGTTTTCTTCACGCCTTCCGATGCTGAGCGATTTCCCTTTTTCAAGATCATACTCTTTAATGACATTATCTTTGAATTTAAGAGTCAATATCGGCATTTCAACACCTCTTTCATAAAGCTGTTTAAAAGAATATTCACACGATCTTACCAATTTTTGACATCAGCCATGCAAACCAGCCTTTTTGATTTTTTTTATCCTTCACCTTCAGCACGATCACTGTTATATTATCGTCTCCTCCGCGCTCGTTTGCTAGATCAACAAGCGCCGAGCATGCCTTATTGGTCTGTTCCTTACCAACAGTTTTGAGTATCTCTTCAGGTGCAACCTTATCGCTCAACCCATCGGAACTTAATACCAATATATCCCCTTTGAAGTAGGGAGTTTCGCACACATCGGGCTTAATTGTTTCTCCAATTCCAACGGCCCTTGTAAGCATGTGCGCAAACCGGGGGGCAAGGTTTTTTGCTCTATCCGGATCAATTGCAGCCTGTTCTGCCAATACAGTGTGAGGTACAGATATAAGTTCTATTTCATCTTTATGTATCAGATAAATGGGGCTGTCGCCAACATTTACTGCAATCAGGCTTTCATCAGTGAATAAAACCGCTGAAACAGTTGATCCCATACCTTCATAAGATTCATTTTTCTGTGACAACCCGTAAACGCCATTGTTCGCGAGGTGAATGCTTGAAACAAGCCTGTTTGCTCCCCTTGAAATGGATTCGTCCGTATCTTCAAGCTCTTCTGTAACGCCTTTCCCTTTAAATTGCTTCATGTAGTCACGGATGGTTTCAACTACAATGCTGCTTGCCACTTCTCCGGCCTGGTGTCCCCCCATGCCGTCAGCTACTACATAAAGATTCATGGAGTCGTCAAGAAACATGGCATCTTCATTGCCCGTTCTTTTTTTACCAACATCACTGATGCCTTTAGATTCAATTACTACCATGAAGTCCCTGGTTATAGAATATGACCTAACCCTATCGTAATGCCGCCTTTTGCACGATTGAGTTAAGTCTCATGAACCTCAAACCGTTATTCCTGCCTCACTTAAACCCGAACAAAATCGGATATTTTTCAAAGGTTTCGGGTATCTGTTTATAATAAATATTTATTAAGGTCAAGTATCTTGACCGGACACAAAGAGAATACCCCTTGGTTTGCCCCTGGGAGCTTCAATCAAATGAATATATCAAGCTCAAGAAGTACTTCCTGTTTTCATCTTTAATATAGCCGCTTCAATTCTTCTCTGGACTTCCCTTAAATCGGCGGCCATTTGGGATGCCTTCTGATACCTTTTTCCGCGGTCCTTTTCGAGAGCCCTGTCTATAATCGTAACAATCGGCTTTACAATTCTGGGGTTAATTTGTTTCGGATCGGGGTGTTTTACGTTCATTATCTGGTTCATAAGTGCTGCAGGACTGTCTCCGTAAAAAGGAAGTTTTCCTGTCAATAGCTGAAAAAACATTGTTCCCAGAGAAAATATATCTGATCTTCCGTCAACCTTCTCTCCTGAAAACTGTTCAGGAGACATGTAGTACGGAGTACCCTTTACAACCCCTGTCTGGGTCTGGGAAGTAGCTGTTATTCTGGCAATGCCGAAGTCAGTTATTTTGACAATGCCGCTTTTCATAAGCATTATGTTTGCCGGTTTTATATCACGGTGAACAACTCCCTTCTGGTGAGCATAATCGAGTGCTTCGGCTATGTCGGCAACATATCCTATGGTTTTTGGAATTGGGAGAAGATTCTCTTTTTTAGTATATTTTTCAAGATCTTCACCTTCAAGAAATTCCATGGCTATATAGGCGAGGTTTTGATCATCTCCAGCGTCATAAATTGTTACAATATTCGGGTGGGAAAGGGTTCCTGCGCTTTCAGCTTCCCGGAAAAATTTCTCTTTCATTTTTTTGGCTTCTTCGGGATTTTCATCCTCGCTGAAACGGAAAGTTTTTATGGCTGTTGTCCTGTTGATGCGGGGATCCTGTCCGAGGTAAACAATACCCATGGCTCCCTTTCCAAGCTGCTTCAATATTTCGTACCTGCCAAGGGTTGGCCTGGTTCCTGTTGCAGTGGAAATTAAGCCGTCACCGGGCGATGAGGTTCCGGGAAATCCTTCCCCAAAAACCATTGTCTCGCTTGCCTGGATAAGTTTCTTCTTCCTTTCGGATACATCCTTGAATTTGATATCATGCTGTTCAACATATCCATAAACGGAAGCGGCTTTGTTGAACTGCCTTTTCCTTTCGTAATCGAGCCCAAGGTTATAAAGAATATCCTTCATCTGATCGTCCATAGGAACACGGCGGAATTTATCAAAAGCCATATCAAGCATTCCCTGCCCCTGGAAGGATAGGCCGAGCATGCGGTTTGTTTCGGCGGATTCTCCTTCTATCTTTTCTTTCCTTGTTTCGGTAACAAAATATTTAAGGCTGGTAATTCCTATATATCCTATAATAAGTTCAATTATAGGATAGGTGGTACGTATCCAGTATCCGTTTGCTACAAAAAAGAAGGCCGAACTTCCCGTGAGAAGTATAAGAAGAAGAACAAATGTTATGCCTGCGGTCATCGCCTTTAATTTAGGGAAAACGAAAGTTATCAGAAGACCTATAATAAGGATCATTGCAAGTTCGGCTACGGGATTCCAGTAAGGCTGCTGAATAAATTTGTTATTAAGTATCGCCCAGATCGCATGTGCAGAAAACTCGCCGAAAGACATGGCGGGATCGGTTGGGGTACCTATCGGATTCATTATACCGGAAGCGGAAGCGCCTAACAGGACGAGTTTATTTTTAAAAACGTTGGGTGGTATTTTATCATTAATAACATCAAAAAATGAGAATCGCTTGAAAGAATTTCCGGGACCTTTGAAGTTTACAAGCAGTTCAGAACTTAAAGTAGTAGGAATTTTCAGCGAACCCAGAGTGACGGTTGAACCTAATTCTGCAGAAATATTATTAGCGGGCACATTTAAATAAACAGATGCAAGCTTTAAAGTATACGACGGGAAAAAGAGCCCCCTGTATCCGTATATGAGGCGTTCTCTTCTTGCAATACCGTCAGGATCATTTCCGAAATTTATATGGCCTATGCCGATTGAAGATTGAATGAAAGAGGGTATGGGGAGTGTTATTTCGTTAGATTTATAGTATTGAGCATCCGCCGGGCTTCTGATGTTCTGAATTGAATATTCTAAAAGGTCAGGGTCGGCTTTTTCTGTTTCTCCGCCGGCACCAACGGATTCCTTGAAAAAGACAGGCAGCACAACTTTTCCTGATTCTTTAATTGCGTCTGCGAGTTTTTTGTCATTATCGAGATTCTCGATTGTTTTGTGAACATATTGCAGATACTCCATATTTTTATCTTTGGCTTTATCGGAAAAAGACGCTGTAAAAAGTTGTTCAAGTTCTTTGACCGCTTTTAATCCCGAACTTTCTTCAGGTTCGCTCAGAATGAGATTGAGGCCTATAACCTTGGGGTCTCCGGAATTTATCTTTCTGATACTATCTGCAAGCAGGTAACGGGGCCAGGGCCATCGTCCTAATTTTTCAATCGAGTCATCATCTATGTCGACTATAACTATTTCACTTTGGGAACCGGGATCTCCTCTTAATCCCATCATGACGTCGTAAAGTTTGAGCTCGAGGGTATCGAGGAAATCCATGCGGAACAAGCCTATGCCCAGAAAAAGGATGGTAATACATATTCCCGTTAAAATCGCCGGATTTTTTCTGAAAATGCTCATGATAATTTTTCTCTGGCTAAAGTTGATAAATGATTAGAAAATATATGGCTATTTTTTTAGTAGTTCAAAGTTATCAATGATATATTAAATAATCTTGTAAGAAAAATTTGTCAATGGATACATGGCTGCAATTGCGGGAAATATTGAATAATTTAAGGGGTACTCGTAATATATATTGCCGGATCCTTAATGCCTGCTTCTTCGAATCCTTTCAACCTCAACAGGCAGCTGTCACAAAGGCCGCAGGCAATGCCTTCTTTATCCGGATCATAGCAGCTGTGGGTCGATGAATAATCAACTCCAAGCTCAACCCCCTTTTTAATGATCTGTGCCTTGGTCATGCTTATCAGCGGGGTTCTTATCTTCAATCGGGTTTGAGATTCAACACCTGCTTTTGTGGCAAGGTTCGCCATGCGCTCAAACGCACTTATGTATTCGGGCCTGCAATCAGGATACCCGCTGAAATCTATCGCATTCACGCCTATAAATATATCAAAGGATTTTATAACTTCAGCCCAGGCCAGGGCATGGGCCAGAAAAATGGTATTTCGTGCCGGAACGTATGTCACAGGTATTTCATCAGCCATCATAAGGGGTGTTCTCGATTTGGGAACTTCAATATTATCCGTGAGAGCTGATCCCCCAATCTTATTAAGGTCCAAATTGATGACAAGATGCTTTGCAACGCTATAAGCTTTTGCGATTTTTCCTGCTGCAATCAGTTCGTGGAAATGGCGCTGACCATAAAAAAAACTGAGGCTGAAAAGCTCAAATCCTTCGTGTTTTGCAATTGCCATTACAGTGGTTGAATCGAGCCCTCCACTTGATAGAATAACAGCCTTTTTTTTCATTAAGTAACAGTTCCTGATTGATGGTTTAACCAATTGATTATTATCTTAGTTAAATGTAGAAAGAGTGTCAGGATTTCAATATCCTCTCAATCTCATAATTTAGATCCCCCTATCTATGTCAGGCCAGATTGTTTTGTGCAATTGAATATGGAATCTGACATTTAATTTGTCCCCGAGAATCCACTTTGCCAGATCTGAAAATTCCACTTTACCTGATACGGGAGAAAAAAGTATATTTTCCCTTAAAAACCAGGCGGGGATCTGTTTTATTATATCTTTTGCAAATTCATAATCAGGAAGATCCGATATCACGAATTTTATCTGGTCTTTCAAATGGAGTTTTTTTAAGTTATTAAAATCATTTCTTCCGGCTTCACCGCTTGAGGGGCATTTTATGTCGACTATTCTGACGCACCGCTCATCAACACAACTTATATCAATACTTCCGTTTGTCTCCAAAAGGACATGAAATCTTTTTTCTAAAAGGTTTAGTATTAATGACGGAGTTTCGTCCTGGAGCAGGGGCTCGCCCCCTGTAATTTCAACAAGAGGACAATCAAAGGCCGAAACAGCAGCTATGATCTCCTTTAGGTCCATTTCGGCACCTCCGCTATAAGCATAGCGGGTGTCACAGTAAGAACATCTGAGATTGCATCCTGTAAGCCTCACAAGTGTACATGGGAGTCCGGCATAAAGGGATTCACCCTGTATGCTGTTAAATAATTCATTTACGATAAGCGACATCTTTTATTTCCGCCTCATGTCTTTTATCATTCACTATTCACATCTTTTCCCGATCAACGATTCCTGATTCCTTATTCATAGAATCTCTTACCTTTATATATATCAGTTTTGTTGCATATTGCAAACGGGATGAAACAGTTTTTAATATACATTGCCAACTTATTGACAATCAGGGATAAATAATATTAGTATTTAATACAGCTAAATATACCATGGTATATACTGCAAGCAGGCTCTAAAAGGGAGTATACATTACACAAAATATTATGAATAAAATTGGATTACTGAAAAATATTATTAAAGAATATTCATGGGGTTCTCATACCGCAATACCCGAACTACTTGGTCAAAAGACTCCGTCTGATAAACCGCAGGCTGAACTGTGGATAGGAGCACACCCTTCGGCATCTTCCATGGTAAAAACCGGCAGTAAATGGGTTCCGCTGTCAGACCTGATAAAAAAATATCCCATTGAAATGCTTGGAAGGAAGTGCGCACAAAAATACGGGGGACAGCTTCCCTATCTTTTTAAAGTACTTGCGGCTTCAGAACCTCTTTCGATACAGGCTCACCCGAACCTGTTGCAGGCGAAAAAAGGATTTAAAAGGGAGAATAGCCTCGGTATATCCCTTGATTCCTTTAACAGAAACTATAGGGATGCAAACCATAAGCCCGAATGTGTTTGTGCTATGTCTGATTTTGAGGCCTTGTGCGGTTTCAGGCCTGTTTCTGAAATTGTTTATCTGCTGACAAAAGTCTGTCCCGGAACACTTAAAAAACAGATTAAAGAGCTTGCAACGAATCCAAACCCATTCGGGCTGAAGCTTTTTTTTACTAATATCATGACAATGGACTTCGACCGGAACAATAGCGTTATTTCAGAGGCTACCGAGAATTCCGGAATCTTTGCAGATGAAAACCCCGCCTTTAAATGGGTATCGGCCCTTGCCGGTAAATATCCTTCAAACATTGGTGTCATTGCCCCCCTGTTTTTAAACTATGTATTTCTTAAGCCGGGACAGGCTATGTTTCTGCCGGCAGGTGAACTTCATTCATATCTTAATGGTGTTGCTCTGGAACTGATGGCTAATTCGGACAATGTCATACGAGGAGGGCTGACCGCAAAGCATGTTGATGTTGAAGAGCTTTCAAATATTCTGAGGTTCAGGAGTTTGAAAAACAAAATTATTTTGCCGGAAAAAAACAAAAATGAGGGTATCTATAAGACACCGGCCGAAGAATTCGTGCTTTCAGTAATCTCTGTATATAAGGATAATGGATATACCGGTTCTCAAAGAAGAAACGTTGAAATAATTTTATGCATTGAAGGAAAAGCGAATATTTCCTGTTCAGGGAACAACAGATTAAGAATATCAAAAGGAGAGTCAGCTATAGTCCCTGCTTCGGTAAAGAGTTACCGCATAGATGGTAAGGCCATTTTATATAAAGCTGCAGTTAACTGATACGAAAGGAGAATATCTGTGAGCGAAAAAACAGTTGTTGCTAAAGGAGTCCCATTTAATCTTTCAGGGAGCGTCGCTTATTCTATCGGCTCCGTAGTAAGTAAAACTTTACTCAAGAAAGATGTAGGCAATATTACACTTTTTTCATTCGATGAGGGACAGGGACTTACAGAACATACTTCGCCCTACGATGCCGTGGTCTATATCCTTGATGGAAAAGCGGAGATTATCATCGGTGGAGAACCCAAAATAGTAATGACCGGAGAAATGATGGTCATGCCTGCCAATATACCTCACGCTCTTAATGCTGTTGAGCGATTCAAGATGCTGCTTATTATGATACGCGGCGAATAAGAAATGGCGGCTTTGTAAAAAAAAATCATTATGTCCGCCGCGGCGTATTGCTCTGTGCCGGGATATAAAGATCCTCATTGATCAGCGTGTGATTTACCACGGCGAAGGAAAGATATTGGAAGAAAACTGAAAAAGTGCTTGACATGCATAAACTGACGATATAGAGAACAGGAAAA
>JAHJJB010000182.1 GCA_018823005.1 Pseudomonadota bacterium
AATCTTTATTGTCTATTTGGGGGCGTCCTCGAAACCTGTGACAAATTTTCTGCGGTTCGCATACGCACCCATACCCAAACAATGTTAACGAACTCAATCGGAACATTATTCTGACAATCGCTATAATTAGTTATCATAATTTATAATATCCATATTTTTATCATAAACCGATGTATTGACTTCCATTAATCCTAAAATGGTATGAAAGAGATTATCTTGTGAATACTCGTTAGTTGCTTTATTCCTTAATGAATTTTTATCTAATTTGAAGCTGTCTCCAAACCAAAAAATAGCCGGAATGTGCTTTTGAGATTCTGGAGCCATCAAATATGGTAGTCCGTGCAGATAAAGGCCCTTTTCACCAAGCGATTCACCATGATCACTAAAGAATATCATTGCTGTTTCAAAACCATTTGAGTTTCGCTTAAGCAGGTTTATCACTTTTGATAAAAAGTAATCGGTATACAAAATAGCATTATCATACGCATTTCCAATCTCTTCTTTTGTACACTGATTAAGTTCGTTGGTTTTGCAAGTTGGTGTAAATATTTCAAAAGATTTCGGATACCTTTTATAATAGGCTGGTCCATGGTTTCCCATTTGGTGAAGAACAATTAAAATATCGCCATTTTTTTGCCTGTCGATATATTCTTGTAATCCATCCAGCATCCCCTCATCTCTGCACTCAATATCGCAGACTGGATTGTTCTTTGGATCCCTGTAATCTTCATACGGTATCCTCAGGGCCACTCCTTTTGAACTTGAATTGTTATCCCTCCATAAGATATTTATTCCTGCGTGAGATAGAACATCAAGCAAGTTTTCACTGGATTTACCTTTTTTATCACTATATTTATTTTTCCCAAAAACAGAAAACATGCATGGCAAAGAAATTTCCGTTGATGTGCCGCAGGAATGAACATTGGAAAAACTAATGATGTTTTCTTTTTTAAGAAGTGGATTGGTCTCTTTCTGATATCCGTTGAGTGAAAATCTATCTGCCCTTGCCGCTTCTCCGACCACCAATACAATCAATTCTCTATCCATATCGGTTGATGGTATCTTTGCATCCGTGCCTAAAGGCTTTACAATAATTTTACCATTTCTAAACATATTACTCAAATATTGGCCGATAGAGTAAATATAGTATGTTGGATTTGTGTAGTATCTTAATTGTTTGTGCTCTCTGAGAAAAGAGGTATAAAATTTGCTGAAAATAAAAATAAGAGGAATGATAATTAGTATGGAAATCATAACTATCTTCAATTTTGATATTAGTTCAGTTTTCAGTGAAACATATTTAATATCAACTTTATAGATAAATATTGATGGCAATACTCCGAGGAACAGAACATATAAAATCAATTTAAAATTAAACAGATCTAAAGCTTCGTCAATATTTGTATGAACTATATTTTGAATCATACTATTATCAATGACTGTGTTATAGCTATTCATAAAATAGCTCGTAAGTGAAGATATTAATAGTATCAGAATTAAAATCGGCTTGGTCGTATATTTTGAACTGACAAGGGTAAACAACAAAATTATAACCAAAGCCAATACAATCGCTAATGAGCATAGGAAAGCAATATTGTTTATTGAAACCGGATAAATACCTGTAACATTTCTAAAAAAAGAAATATTATCAAATAAAACCAAAAATATTGACGCTAAAATAATTAGTTTAGAACTGGTCATTTTTTTTAATGTTTTCAAAACAAACTCTTTGTTGTTCGTTAAATTTGATCTGGTCAAGTAAAATTATTTGATCTAATTTTCATTGCCTACCATATTATTATATTATGTATATGATCAAGCTGTTATAATAAAATGATCCCGGATACCATTTTAACTGCCGCAGCACCAATGGTTAGGATTATCAAAAACACTTTTATTTTTTATTCATCTCATCATTGTGCCCGGCGTGATTTTCAATCAGCGCGTGCATTGCCGTTTGAAGATAAGCATTCAGCGCCTTTTGCATTTGCTCCATCATCAGGGGATTGTCTATCGGTTCGGCAGACATTGCGGGGCTGGTCTTATACCTGAATAATTTTGGTCCGATATCCGGCGCCTTGATTAAAATAGTTTCGCCTTCTATGAATGCCACCATCTGGTCGTTACCCGAAGGTTTAATCACCGCTAAGCCTAGATCGCTTTCCGGGAGCGCCAGCAAATCTCTTCCCCAGCAGTGGTGCACATAACTCCCGCCCAGCATTCCCATAACGGTTGGCACGATATCAACCTGTGAGCCAACCGTTGCACTGCTTTTGCCGAACCGGGCCTGAATATCCTTTCCGATAAAAAGCAGCGGCACGTGAAACCGGAATAAATCCATATCTGTTACCAGGGCACCTCCGCCGAAACCGTGGTCACCGGTTATAACAAAAAGAGTGTCATCAAAACCGCCACGGGCTTTAACCTTTTTAAAAAACTGCCCCAGCGCATAATCTGAGTAGCGCATGGCGGTGAGATGCCCCTCCTCCTTGCCGTTCACCATCACCTTATCAACCGGCAGCGGAGCCGGTAAGGAATAAGGGACGTGATTGGACAGTGTCTGCAATATGGCGTAATAGGGAAGGCCTCTCTTTTCCAGTTTAACGATTTCATCAAAGGCGCGATCGAACATGTCTTCATCGGTTACACCCCAGGTTGAATCGTATAAACGCGGGTTCACAAAATCGTTACGTCCGATAAATCTGCTTACTCCCTGCCCTCTGAAAAATCCGATCTGATTGTCCCAGTTAAAATCGCTGTTGTAGACAAACACGTTATCGTAACCACGTTCTGAAAGGACTTTCGGAAGCCCTGAAAAACTATTTCCACCCTCCGGCTGGTTCATGAGGTATTCATAACCGGGCAGATTGGGGAAACAACCTAATGTGGCAAACATGCCCTGATGTGTGTGCGTTCCGTTTGAAAAAATATGATCGAACAAAAGGCCCTCTGCCGCAAGTTCGTCAAAAAAAGGAGTAACTTTCAATCTGTTGCCGAACACGCCTATGCGTTGCGCGCTTAAACTTTCCATCAAAATCAGCACGACATTCCTGTATGGAGAAGCAGGGGCGGGCGGCGGATCGAAACGGCGAAGCATGGGATATTTTTCAGGAGCAGTCAGCGATTCCTGCGGCAGCAACCACTTCTTGCGCACCAGATCAAGAGCTTCCTTCGCATCCATTTTATTAAGCCATGGATTTTCCCTGTTCTTTCTTATGTATTGCTCCGCTGCCTTGCCCAGCGTGAAGGCTCCGTTAAGCGCAAGATGATTGGCAAACAGGTAAGAACTGTGAAATGCATCGCCCCATCTAATTGGCATGCCGAATCGCAAGGTGCCGCGCATTGAAACAAGGCTCAAAAGCATCAGGACGATTGCAATCAATAATCGAGATCTGTAACGATAACGCATATCAAGTTTCCGCGTCCTGATATCAACAAGACGCAGCAACACAATTGCGGAACCGGCGATCAGACCGCACAAAAGGAGGTAACGGATCACCGGGAATCCGTACCAGAGCATGCTAATGACCGTTTTCGGATCTTCCTTAATGTACTGGAAAACCAGACTGTTTAAACGTGTGTGAAATTCATGGTAAAAGTCGAGTTCCAGCACGGCAAGAAAACTGAACAGGATCAGGGCAAAACCCAGCCAGATATTCCACAGTTTTCTGCGGCACAGCCCGGCCGGGAAAAACATTCCGATCAGAAGAGGAATTATCGTGTAACAGGTTACGATCAGATCAAAACGGAATCCGATCACAAAGGAGATCAGCAGGTCTGATACCGGGATATCCGCGATCAGGCCGATGTTTCGCACCATCAACAGCATGCGGCTGACTGTAAACAACAGCAGAAATACCGCGCTGCTTCCGAAAATGTAGAGAGTGTCGGCAAGCACTGAATATTTTTCTATGCAATTGGCCTGTTTTGACATGATTATTTTAATGATCCCGAATGAGTTTTTTCCCTTCTATAAATCCGGGCTTACGAAATTCGGGATCAGGGTAGGTGTAAAATCCTTTCCCGCTTTTTACACCAAGGAACCCATTGTCTATATATTGCTTCAGAAAGGCCGCGTTAACAAGGGACTGCGGATCTTTGGTCTTATTGGCCCAGTAATCGGTGACCTTCCACGCGGTATCGAGACCGATACCGTCCATTATCCCGAATGGTCCCGCAACGGTATGCATGACTCCCATCCAAGCACGGTCGATCTCTTCTGTGGTTGCCACATTATTCGCGGCAAGAGTTTGAGCCGATTTAAACAATTCCATGAGCATGGCATTGAAAACATATCCGAAATTTTCCTTTTTAAGCATTATGGGTACCTGCCCTATCCGTTCGGCAAAGGCTTTTATCAGTCCGATAGTTTCCTCTGAAGTGCCCGGATGCGGCATGATGTCGACAATATTTGTTACCCGGACGTCATGAAAATGGAAGGCTGCAAATTTTCCGGGCCGGCCTGTTTCTTCAGCAAACATAGAAGGTATCAGTGACGATGTATTTGTAGTAAAAACCGTATGAGCCGGGCAGATTTTATTAAACTGGGCAAAAACACGGCCTTTAAGCACCGGATCTTCAGGCACTGATTCACTGACAAAGTCGGAATTTCTGCCGGCTTCTTCTGCATCGTATGCCATCTTAATTCTTTTAAGCGAAACATGGGCACTTTCTTCAGTCAACCGCCCGGCAGCCATATATGTTTTGGCCAGCTTGCCTATCCTCTCTTTTGCCTTTTCAAGTGCACCATGCCCCACATCATAAAACATCACATCGTATCCGCTCACTGCGCACTGAAAGCCAATCTGCTGCCCCATGTTTCCGGCTCCGATGATCAATATCTGCCTGACGTCATTAATATTCATTTCATCAATCCTTTTCATATTTTCATATCATCATTGATGGACTCGTAAAAAGTCCATCAACAGGTCGAGGGCTGATAAGCCCCGGCCTGGGGTGAGGGTGGAACCGCTTGAATTTACTTCAAGCGGCGGGAGAGGGGAATCCCTTTCCCGCCCAAGCAAAAAGTCGTTCCCACACAAAGATCACGGAGAACACAGAGAAAACCCGAATATTTTCAATAGTACCTTCTTCATGCCTTTGTGCCTTCGCGTGAAAAATTGACTTTTTACAACGGCTGGGAAGATTTATTATTATGGACGGAACATGACTGTCAACCTCTACCTTATTTATATGAAAGATGAAAATAGACAGGAGCAAGAAACAGGAAGCCTGAAGTGCTGAGATGGGGTATAGATCAAGGAAGCCTGTTTGACAAAGACGATGAAGGGAAGTTTACGGAGTAATAAGTTTTTTTGTCTTTTCCATACGGGCCGGATTTATGAAAACAGATTCTTTCACACTGTTTTTACCACGCATATCGGCATAATATGTTCTGATTTCTCTCATATCCGCATCAATATCCCCGGTTGGGCAATAAACAGGTCCAATCCCGCCGACCTTTCTTTTATAGTCAAGAAATCCCAGAACAATCGGAACATTGGCACCCAGTGAAATATAATAGAATCCTGTTTTCCATTTCATGACTTTTTTCCGGGTTCCGGAAGGCGGAATTGTCATGATCAGTTTTTCACTTTTGGAAAATTTCTGGATCATCTGTTCAACTACATTATTTGATTTGGAACGGTCGACAGGAATTCCTCCCAGCCACCTGAAGAAATTTTTAAAAGGCCGGCGGAATATAGCCTCTTTTCCCATCCAGTAAATTTTGGCTTTAAAGGCAAAGGCTATGAATATTGTCATCGGGAAATCCCAGTTGGAAGTATGGGGAGCTGCAATCAAAACAAACTTCGGAATGTCCGGGAACCGACCCTCAACGCGCCATCCTGCTGTTTTAAGGATAATCAGAGAAATCCATCTCATTAGAGTTTTTATTACAGGCGTATCAAAAATGGTATGCTGCAATTTTTTTATGCTCCTTGTGTAAGTATGATACTCTCGTAAAAAGTCAGTTTTTCACATTTTTCTTTGCGTCCTCCGTGATCTTTGTGTGAGAACGACCTTAAAAAACAGGTTACACGTTTATAGGAAAATGGGCGTCATTGCAAAGCTGTAATCAAGTATTACAAATGTTTTACAAATGAAGGTAAGGTAAGAAAAAGGCGTGGGGAGTGAAATAGATATTTTTTACCGTGACGCCCAGCTCTGAAAGGGGCGGGTTCAATTTTATTGTATCTTTATTGTTGTAATCCTGCGAGGCTCTTTGCAAGAGCTGGCAGCTTGGACAGAACATCTTCTTCCTGCCCCTGCACGAACCGGGTTGAGGCAAAACCCAGAGTGGCGAATGTCTCAACATCGATCCGTTTGGCCTGCAAAATATAGGTCTTACCAAGCATTCCAAGTTTTCCGGTTACGACCTGGCTGGCAGCCAGCCCTTTTCCTGCCTTAACAGCCTGTTTTTCATCAATAAGACCCGTCTGCTGCAATGCCATTTCACCCAGTATCTGCTGAAGAGTTTCGCGGTTTACCAGGGTAAAATGTTTGAGCCGGAATAGCTCTTCCCTGATGATTTCGGTTAAGATAAGTGCAACCGTCTTAATACTTTCAGGGGACTCAAGGTCATAGATAACAAGCCTTGTTCCGCCTGATAATACGGTCTCTTCAGGTGCCGCGGGTGTTTTATCCGTGACTTTTAACTTTGTTATTTCAAGTATTTCCTGAGCAAAAGCCTGGGTCTTAGGTTTCGCTTTGACAGGAATTTCGGCAGGTGGCTGAGTCTCCGCAACTGTTTTATCTTGTCTGGCGGCGATTTCGCTTTTGCTCTGTTCCGGAGTCTGCTTGTCCTGCTTTGTGGTTACCTTCTTCTCGTCTTCCGGCGGTTTTGTGGTCGCAGATTGTGCCGGTGATGGCTTCTTCTCCGACCTGGCAGAAATGTCAACGGGTTTTGAAGTGCCAATTGTCTCATCCGGCAAAAGAGGTTCCGGTTTTTTCACCTCGGGAGCTGTTAACTGCGGCTTCGGTTCCGCTTTGGCAGAAACTTCGGCAGACGGCTGAATTGAAGCAATGTTTTTATCCTGTAAACTGCTACTCCTGCTCTTTTTGATTGCCGTTTCAAGCATATCCAGCTTAGCGCTGAAGAATGCATCACGGTATGTTGCCATTACTATTTCTTTTTGCCTGCTATTGTTGGATCTATCTAACCGGTCTGTCATGGACCATGCTTCGAATATCTTTCCCGTTTCACTATTCAAAATTTTGATGATAAAATAAAAATCGGCCCCTCCCAAACTGCTCCGTTCTTTGCTCCGTTCAATTATCATAACATAATCCGCATGAAGTGCTTTTCCGATATCACGGGCAAAAGCCAATCCGTTACGCTCCATCTCCCACTTTGCAGGATCATGGTCACCCAGAACGGCCCGGATATCGCTCTTTGTCGCTACTTCATATATACCAGTCTCATCCAGTAACTTTTCAACACGCCTGATTGTCTTCTCCACATACTCTTCGTGCGGAGTATCCCATCTACCCTGTCCCGTTAATGGCTGGACATAAATCCTGAGCTTAGCTGTCGGTGAAGGCGGAGGGATCGTTTTCAAAGGGATATTGGCACATGAGGCCAGCATGAAAAGGGCAAGCACCGAAAGGATATATACGATTTGTTTAGGATAAAAGTTGTTCATAAAGCAAGCCTCCGGAGCACTGTCTGCCACAAACTCTTTTTGAAATTGCGGGAACCAGGTCGATGATTGATATATTTCTTATGTTGTTCCTGCAGTTTGATAAAATACCGGGAGATTCCTACAACAAATGAATGATGCATGCAAGGACTTTGATATCATACAACATCTTTCTTCTTGAATTTACAGAATTTTTATATATATAGAGCCATGTGGTCATGTTGCCTGAATCTGAAGAAAGAACCATATAAAAAAGCAACCGGATTCTGAAAAAAGCCCTGCATAACATCCGATTAAAGGGCCTGACCCCATTTCTGATATCGTCCATAATACATCTGTATTAAAAGGAAATAATGTTATGAAGAAAATCTTGGTGGTGGATAACGATATTATGCTGCTGGAATTCATGTCCGATCTTCTTGAAAAGAAAGGGCATCATGTCTTAACGGCAATAGATGGTCTTACCGCTTTAGAGAACCTGGAAGCCTATCTTCCGGACATCATGTTCATTGACCTTGTCATGCCCAATATCGATGGAGAGAAACTGTGCCGGACAATCAGAAAAATTCCGAAATTAAACGGCATTTATATAATTATTGTTTCGTCAATAGCTGCGGAACGAGAGTTAGATTTCACTGAAATTGGCGCTGACGCCTGTATTGCTAAAGGCTCTTTTGATAAAATGTCTGAACACGTTGTCTATGTTTTAGACCGGTTGGATAATAAAGTCCCGGATGACACAACAAAAAAGATAATCGGCATTGAAGATGTCCGTTCACGCTATATTACAAAAGAGTTGCTCTCTCTCAAAAGACATTCTGACGCCATATTGGATAATATTTCCGAAGGAATTTTAGAACTCAACCATAATAATAAGGTGATTTACGCCAATCATTTCGCTCTTTTGCTGACCGGCATAGGAGAGGAAGTGCTGTTGGGTTCATATTTTAATGATCTGTTTGATGATCCTCACAAGATCAGGGTAAAAGAGCTTTTTGATTCGATTGATTCCGGGCCGCAGGAAATTACCGATGATTTTCCGTTAATGTTGAACGGCAAAATGATTTCCGTTAATATTCTGCCGGTCTATGATGAGGAGCGCAAGTCTGTAATTGTAATCATGAATGACATCACCAAACGGATACAGGCAGAATATGCGCTGAAAAAGGAAAAAAAGTTCAGCGAAACTCTCGTTCAATCTTCTCCCACCTTTTTTGTTGCCATTAATTCCGAAGGCAAGGTCATGATGATGAATGAAGCTATGCTCAAAGCTATAGATTACAGTTTAGTCGAAGTTGTTGGTAAAGACTACCTTACCACATTCGTTCCTGAATCCGAAAGAGATAATCTCTCAAAAATTTTTGATAATCTCGTGGTTGACAGGAAGCCAACCATTAATAATAACAGCGTCCTTACCAAATATGGCAGAGAACTGCTGGTAGAATGGCACGGCAGCCCTGTCTTCAAAGAAAACGGCGAATTTGATTTCTTTTTCGGCGTCGGCATAGATATAACCGAGCGCAAACAGGCCGAGGAGGTGCTCAAGGAATCCGAAAACAAGTTCAGAAACTTTGCCGAGCAGTCACTTGTCGGTATCAATCTCCTCCAGGATGGCGTTTTCAAATATGTAAATCCGAAATTCGCAGAAATGTTCGGATACACCGTTGAGGAATGTCTGAACAGTATGTCTTTTCATGAATTCATATATCCGGAGGACCTGCCCATAGTCGAGGAACATATACGCAGGAGATTATCAGGAGAAACCGAATCGGTTAAGT
>JAHJJB010000183.1 GCA_018823005.1 Pseudomonadota bacterium
CCGATACTCTGAGATTCAAGACCTCTCCTATTCTCATGCCGCATCTTGCCTGGAGTTCCAAAATCAGCCTGTCCCTGCTCTTTTTGCTCCTATAAATCATTTCATCAATACTTTCTCTACTGAGGATGTCCTTCTGTTTCATTCTTGGGCTTTTAAAGGCTTTGACCATGACCGAATCCTGGCAAGGGTTTCTCATGGAATGTCTTTTTTCATTTATCAGGAAATTGAAGAATGCTTTCAATTGAGCATATCGCAATCTCCTGGTTGACTTGGCCAAATGCTCTGTTAAAGATTCCAGAAACTGGTAAATGTGGTCAGGGGTGATGGCTTCCACGTTAATATCTGCAAAATGATCCTCGAGATGTTCAAGAATGTACCGGTAACTGTCCTTGGTTCTTTTCCTGTGAATATTTTTCTGTGATATTTGAAAAATTTGAATTGCGTCTCGTACTGTCATTGTCTGCCTCCTTTTTTTATAGACCTCTGGGGAAGCATTGATTATACAGGATTATCAAAGACAGGCATTCGAATTTTTGTTGCTTCCTTGTAATCAAGTATCCGGTGATTTTGGCGGATATCCAAAATTTCAAACAATAATCATATTTTGATTTCAATGAGATTTTCATCTTGACGCGGTGCGTCATAAGTGTTACACTTATTCCAAAACAAAAGGAGAAAAAACGATGCCCACAAAAAATCCGAGAGTAAACATTGTTGTAGAACCTTCACTGTATACTGCTATGCATGACCTTGCAACCAGTGAGGGCATTTCCATGTCCACCATTGCCCGTGACCTTATCCGAGAGGCAATTGACCTGCGGGAAGATGTCTCCCTTGCAGCTTTTGCCGACACACGAATGAAATCATTCGACAGAAAAGTGGCTCTTTCGAATGAAGATGTGTGGAAATGATCAATGCCTTTTACATTACACTATCATCCCGCTGTTCGTGTTGAGGATTTGCCTCTTATCGATCGAAGGACAAAAGACAGAATCCGTAAAGCCATAGAAGAACGATTACAGACCGCACCTCATGACTATGGGGAACCTTTACGAAAGACACTGAAAGGCTATTGGAAGCTCCGTGTGGGTGATTACCGGGTCGTGTTCAAAGTGATCAAGTCCGAGGTATGGATTCTTGGCATTAGGCATCGGAAATCGGTCTATATGGATATTGGCAAGAGGACGTAAAGGCTTTTCCACTATGAAAGCTATTGTTTCAATAAAAGATGTTGTCAACGAAATGGACGTCCTAAGCGAGGAGCATTCAGCATTCATAAATCGGCATACTGGAGAACTGATCACCTTATCCATTGAAGAACTTTCCGCAGCGGAAGAAGATAACGGCATTGATGATTACCCTGAATGGCAAAAGGAAATGATCATCAAGGCAAAAGAAGTTATTAGCTCTGATGACTATCTGCAGCTTCCGAGCAAATTCGATATACATGAATACCATATCATGGAAGATTTTTGCTGCTCGGTGATGGATGATGAGATCAGAGAAGGGCTTTTGAATAAAATCATGGGGCGGGGAGCTTTCAGACGGTTTAAAGATGCCATCAATAGTCATGGACTTGAAGAGGAATGGTATAGTTTCCGACAGGAGGCACTTGAGAAGATCGCTATTGATTGGCTTGAGAGAAACGAGCTCTCTTATACAAAGGATAAGGGTTTAAAAGGTTTATAATATGTTTTAAGAAGATTGTGATGGTTGATTTTATCGGCAAGCACATGTCTTCCTTGTAATGTTGTATCAGGTAATTTTCTGGGAAGTGCTTTCTTTCTACCGGAAATTAATGACGATTACCTCTCCCAACCGCATTGCAAACTCCTGCTTTTCGATGCATAATATATCCATTGACAAGCAAAGATACCCTCCATATAGTTCTATTTATAGAAAACAATACCTTATCAAAGAGGAAATAAAATGAATACTTCCACCGAATGTTTCTGGCCATCATCAACAAGTGTTACTGTCTTACCCTGCTGCACCACTCCATCCACCGAAACAGTCGTTGTTTCTTTTTCACCCTCTTTTTTTTGAATAACACTTATGTGATAGATAGTTTCACGAAAGCGGTAATGTACGGTAAAACCATCCCAATCAGCGGGGAGGCAGGGCTTGAAAGACAACTTGTCCGTTTTCAGGCTGAGACCCAGGAGTGATTCAACGATAAGGCGGTACATCCAGGCGGCAGATCCCGTGTACCATGTCCATCCGCCCCGGCCCGTGTGAGGTGTGACTGCATAGACGTCCGCCGCGATAACGTAGGGCTCGACTTTGTATTTTTCGATTCCTTCCGCGGATTTACCATGATTAACGGGGTTGATCATCGCGAGAAGTTCCCACGCGCGGCGGCTGTCACCTAATGCGGCAAATGCCATGGTCGCCCAGATCGCAGCGTGCGTGTACTGTCCTCCGTTTTCCCTTACACCGGGAACATAGCCTTTTATATAACCGGGATTCAAGTTTGATTTATCAAAAGGTGGATCCAATAGCTGGATCAGAGCATCTTCCCTGCGAACCAGATATTTGTCCACCGCTTCCATTGCCATCCGCGAATGCCCGCTGTCACCCGCACCCGAAAGAACGGACCAGCTTTGTGCTATCGAGTCAATCCGGCATTCCGGGCTCTTGGCCGATCCGAGCGGGGTACCATCATCGAAGTATGCCCGGAGGTACCACTCGCCGTCCCATCCGTGTTGTTCGATACTCCGGCGCAGCCTGTCAACCTCGCTCTCGCATTTTTTGCTGAAGTCCAGGTCGCCGCGGAGCCGCGCGATTCCGGAGAACTTGATGAGAACGTCACACATGAAGAACGCCAACCACACACTCTCGCCTTTACCTTCCTGGCCGACCATATTCATTCCGTCGTTCCAGTCACCGGATCCGATAAGGGGAAGTCCGTGTTCGCCGAATCTGAGACCTCTCAGGATAGCCCGCACGCAATGTTCGTACAGGCTGGCTGTTTCATCTGATCGGACCGGAAGATCAAAATAGGAGTCCTCTTCGGGATTAACCGGGCGGCCTTTGATAAAGTGAATCGATTCGTCAAGTACCCCCGTGTCGCCGGTGCTCCTGACATAGCGGCACGTTGCCAGCGGGAGCCAGAGGAAGTCATCGGAACAGCGGGTACGCACCCCCCTGCCCGTCGGCGGGTGCCACCAATGCTGGACATCTCCTTCGGAAAACTGGCGACCCGCGCAGAGGAGCAGGTGCTCCCTCACAAGATGCTGTTCAGTATGTACGAGGCTCATCGTATCCTGTAACTGATCGCGGAAACCGAAGGCGCCACCGGACTGATAATGTCCGCTCCGCCCCCAGATCCGGCATGTTATCGTCTGATACAGTAGCCAGCCATTGACAAGAAAATTAACGGATGGATCTGGTGTTTCAACCTGGACTGCACCGAGCGTGTGACTCCAGTAGTGCCAGACCGCTTCAAGCGCCTTTCGTGCCACGGTTGAGTCACGGAAGCGACGCGCAAGACCCGCGGCGTCATCGGCATCTTGCCCGGCACCGAGAGTGAAAACAATCTCCCGCTCTTCCCCGTCATCGAGATCAAAGGCCACATGAATGGCTGCGCAGGGATCCAATCCGGCCCCCACCCTGCCGGAAAGGCGTGACCGGATCATGGCGGCGGGATTGGCAAGCGTGCCGTTTCGGCCAATGAACTCAGTCCGGTCAGAGCTTATCGTCCTGGTGGCATGATCCACGTTAAAGAAGGCAACACGTTTGCCGAATTCGGCGTTGTAAGGGTTTTGCGCAAAGAGCGCGCCGCTTTGAGGGTCCACTTCGGTGATAACGTGCATCGCTGCTTTGGACCGCGTTTCCCCCAA
>JAHJJB010000184.1 GCA_018823005.1 Pseudomonadota bacterium
CACTTGGGGTCGGTTGTCCCGCCGATACCCCACTTGATCAGTTCGCCGGGAATATAGAACTCGCAGCGGCTCATACTTTCGGCGCCACCGGCAACCACAATTCGAGAATATCCGGTTTGAATCTCCATGGCAGCCGTCCAGACAGATTGGATCCCTGAACAACAGCGACGGTCGATGGTAAAACCGGGAACCTCAACCGGCCACCCGGCCTCCAGAAGAGCCAAGCGAGCCAGATTCGGCGTTTCACCATTGGCAAAAGACTGCCCTAAAATGACATCGTCGATCTCATACGGTTTGATATTTGCTTTTTTGGCAGCAGCTTCAAGAACAATGGCCGCCAGTTTTTCCACGGGTATCTCCCGCAACATGCCACAATAGGCACCAATTGGTGTCCTTACCGCACTAACGATTACGACTTCTTCCATTTAATCCTCCGTTCTCTGATACTCATTCATTTTTTCAGCATAATTGACAAAACCTTTCATGGATCTTCTGTTTCTCGTGCCAACCATCATCCTTAAACCTCTGGCGTGTTCATTAACGGTGAACTCCGCTTTTTTGCATTTTGAGTGAAAAATCCTTTTTCTGAACATGGATGGTGCGAAAATCTTTGCGCCCGGCAAATTCCTGGATCAAAGCCATCACGGGTTTGTCCCCCCTCGGATACCGCGTCTGAATCGGCCCTGCGGCCTGTGTTGCATCGACATGCTCCTCCGGAAAAAGAATCCGCAGAAGCAGTTCGTCATCGGAAATCTCCGGCCGGCCAATCTCTTTTCGCAGATCTTCGATGTCGGGTTGGGGCTGCTCCCAGTTCAGAAACTTCTTCCCTTCAGCTGTCTGGGTCATCCGGTCCAAAACTTTGGGGTCAACCGGCGCCGGTGTCTGACCGTAATGTCCCAACACATACCGTACCCCCTCCTCGGTGGACTTTTGGTAGCGCTCTCCCAAAAGGACGTTCAAAACCGCCTGGGTTCCCACGATCTGCGAAAACGGG
The DNA here is from genome assembly GCA_018823005.1 of Pseudomonadota bacterium. Taxonomy (GTDB): domain Bacteria; phylum Desulfobacterota; class Desulfobacteria; order Desulfobacterales; family RPRI01; genus RPRI01. The sequence continues at coordinate 995 of JAHJJB010000184.1, forward strand.
GTGATCATGACCGGATAGCCCCATTCTTCACGAATCACACTGATCTCTTCCAGAACTTCCTCCAGCCGGTGGGACATTTTTCTCTGCGCCAGCATGAATTCCAAATTGGAGATCATTCCCCCCGGCACCTGATGCACATATTGAAAAGCATCGTATTCCGCCGGCACGCCCATTGGCTTTTCTTCCCGCTTGGCAATATAACGGAAATGGTCGGCAATAGCTTTAACGGCCTCCAGATCGATCTGAGTGGCAAATCCCAGCCGGCGAAGATTCATGGTCATGTTTTCAATTGAAGGGTGGGAGGGCCCGTTGGCCAATGGCGAAGAGCATGTGTACAGTGTGTCTACCCCCAATTCCACGGATTCCAGGCAGCAAAGAGGCGCCAGCCCGGTCGTGCAGTGGGAATGCATTTCGAGCGGGCGATCACCGATATGCTGTTTGATGATGGGTACCAGGGTTTTCGTCCTTTCCGGAGTGAGCAGACCTATCGAATCTTTTATCATGACGGTATCGGGATCGAGTTTCTGTATCATTTCAGCGGTCTTTCGCGCATAAAACGCATCCGTATGAACAGGGCTCAGGGAATAGACCAGGGGTATGGCCACTTCTATTCCTTCGGCCTTTGCAGCCGCCACTGAAACAGTAAGATTGTTCCAATCGTGAAGAGCGTCGAAAATCATGAGCCGTCTGATCCCGTTTGCGGCACAGCGTTTTACCCAAAGCGAAATAACGGAATCCGGGACGATATTGAAGCTGGTCAGCGATTTGCTTCGAATCAAAGCTCCCAGAGGTGTATTGGGCAATGCTTCACTGAGCAATCGAATTCTCTCCCATGGATCTTCACGCAAATATCTCAGGCAGGCGTCGAAATGGACGGTACCCATCAACTCGACAGATTTGTATCCGGCCCGGTCAATCTCAGGTGCAATCGGGAGCATGTGTGCTGTCTTCATCCGGGTGGCCCAGAGGCTCTGGTGCCCATCCCGCAGTGTAGTATCAATAAAGCTAATCATTTTCATGAGCTTCAAACTCCTTGAGTAATTTATTTTCCACCCAACAGGTGTTCACTATTCCCCGACGGTAGTCCGACTGATTCAGAACAAACTGATGAAATGGAATTGTGGTATCCACACCCGAAATTTTCATGTTGCCGAGCGCGGTTTGCATCCGCTCAATTGCACTGAGCCGATCGTCGCCGAAGGCAATAAGTTTTCCCAGAAGAGAATCATAAAACGGGGGGACAAAGTATCCCGGATAGCAGTGTGTGTCCAATCTGATGCAGGAATTCACCGGGGCCTCCCACCGTGTGATTCGGCCTGGACTCGGCCTGAAGCCGAAGTAAGGCGACTCTGCATTGATCCGGCATTCGATGGCATGACCGGCCAATCGGACTGACTGCTGGGTAAAGCTGAGCGACTGACCTGCAGAAACCCGAAATTGCTCCTTAACAAGATCGATTCCGGTGATCATCTCCGTCACCGGGTGCTCTACCTGAATTCTCGTATTCATCTCAAGAAAATAGAACCGGCGCTGATCCTGATCCAGTATGAATTCGACCGTTCCGACATTTTCATACTTTATATGCCGGACGATTTCGATCGCAGCTAAGCACATCTTTTCCCTGATTTCGGAATCGATTGCCGGGGAAGGCGCCTCTTCAATCATTTTCTGATACCGGCGCTGAATGGAGCAATCGCGCTCAAACAGGTGTATGGCATTGCCGAAAGCGTCTCCGACAATCTGAATTTCAATGTGACGGGCGTTATGAATAAAGTGTTCCATGTACAACCTTTCATCCCCGAAAGCCGCCCGAGCTTCTGCCGAAGCTTCATCAAATAACGTTTTCAGATCCTCGGCACGGGTGACTGTCTTCATTCCCTTTCCGCCGCCCCCGGCAGACGCCTTCAGCAACACCGGATATCCGATTTTTTCCGCCGTCTTCATGGCCTCATGATAATTTGCTATCCTGTCAGAACCTGGAATCATAGGTATTCCCAGAGATTTGACTATCCGCCGCGCTACAAGTTTGTCGCCCATCTGCCTGATAGCTTTACCGCTGGGACCCACGAAAATCAAACCGTATTTCTCACAGGCCTCCGGCAGACTCGGCTGTTCGGCCAGAAACCCGTAGCCCGGATGGATCGCATCCGAGCCAGTTCCAAATGCTGCTGCCACGATTGTTTCAACTTTCAAATAACTCTCAGCGGGAAGTCGCGGACCGATGCAGACGCAACGGTCCGCCATTTGCGCCGGCAGGCTTTCCCTGTCTGCTTCAGAAACGGTCAATACGGTTTCGATCTCCATTTCGCGGCAGGCCCGTATGATGCGAACGGCAATTTCACCCCGGTTTGCGATCAGAACCCTCGATATGCCTTTCATCGAACTTGTTCCTCCCCGGCAGCGGCTTTATCGGCTATTGTTTTTTCCAACAGGAAAAGGTTCTGGTTGAACTCCACCATATCGCCGTTTTCGACGCAAATTTTGGCAATCCGCCCCCGAATTCCCGCCTTGACAGAACAGAACAGTTTCATCACTTCAATGATGCAGACCGTCTCTTCTTCTGATATCACCTGTCCCACTTCGACAAACGGCGGCGCTCCCGGCTTGGGCGCATTATAAAATATCCCCAGCATCGGTGCCCGGATCGGCATCAATCCTTCTGTTTCATCAACCGCCGAAACCTGTGAACGGCTCGGCTGAGGTTGAGCGGTCTGAAGGGATTCTTGAGCCATTTGAGGCTTTATTGTTTCGGTTTCGGGCGCTTTGACGGACTTTTCGACTTCCGTCCGTGTGTCCCTCCGCTTAATTATAAGTTTCAGGTCACCCATTTCTAATTGAAGCTCATCCGTGTTTGATTCATCCACGATCTGCAATATTCGAAGAACATCCTCCTGCGTTAATGAACTCATACCTAACCTTTCTATTGAATGATTTGAGTTGTTATTGATAACGGATGATATTTCAGGGTCTTGTTTTTATGGTTTTCTCGACCTTTTCCATTCATCCGTTCTTATTTTCCTGTCCGTAAATCCATCTTTTTTTCCCGTCGCATCAGTTAGATCCGAAAATGAGCCTTGGACCGATCAGACTCAACCACGGCACATAGGTGATCAGTATCAAAGCCACACCCATGATCACCATGAAGGGCACGGAGGCCTTCATAAGGTCATAAAGCGGTACCCCGGTGAGCGAACTGCCCACATATAGATTAAACCCGACCGGCGGGGTGATCAGCCCTATCTCCAGATTCATGGTAACTATTATACCCAGGTGAATCATATTAATTCCGAGCGCTGTTCCCAGGGAGACGATTAGTGGTGTAAAGATAAGCATGATCGATGAAGGATCCATGAAATCTCCTGCAAAAAACAGGATGACATTGATCAGCAGCAGGAACATCCATGCTTGAATACCGGCATCGAACATTTTTTGAGTCAGCATGTCCGGAACCCGGTGAAATGAGAGTAAAAAGGCAAAAGAATAAGCGAAAGCCAGTATAATCAGGATCATGGCCGACATTTCGGCGGATTTTATTAAGATATCCGGAAGATCCTTTATTTTCAACTCTTTGTAGACTAAAAATCCCATGACTAGGCCGAGGAAAGTGGCCAGCAGGGCCGCCTCAGTTGGCGTCACTATCCCTCCGTAAATGCCGCCCAATATTGTGGCTGGCACAATCAGGGCCGATCCATTTTCGACTATGATTTTAACCCGTTTCCGAACACCCATAGCGGGAGATTTGGGGTAGTTCCGTTTTTTGGAGATGATATGGACATAGAGCATGAGCATAAGGGTCAATATAATTCCCGGAATCATTCCTGCAGCAAAGAGCTTCCCGATGGAGACATCGGCGAGCACACCGAAAATGATCATCAAAATGCTCGGTGGAATCAGAATGCCCAGAGAACCGGAACAGCAAATTAGTGCGGTGGAAAACTTTTTGTCATATCCTGCTTCGATCATTCCCGGCAGAACAACGGCTCCGATGGATACAACCGTTGCCACGCTGGATCCGGAAATCGCGGCAAAAATGGCACAGGACAAAACGCCGGCCATACCCAACCCGCCTGTAATGCCGGCAGTAACCGCTTCAGAAAAAACAAGCAACCGTTTGGCAATGCCTGCTCCCGCCATAATGTTGCTGGCAAGAATAAAAAAGGGAATCGCTAGGAGGGCATAATTGTCCAGAGCTCCGTATATGTTCTGGCCGATGAAACACAAATCCATGTCCGTAAAGAAAATCAGGCACACGGTCGTTGATATGCCGAGGGCGACAGAAATCGGAACACCTATAAACATCAGCGAGAAGAGAATTGCCATCAATGCAATGATGAGATAAACTGATAATTCCATAGTCATACACCTCAAGTATCTTTCAGTATCGGGAACTTCGATAGTCCCTAATTCCCGTGTGACATTCGTTTTACCACCGCCATCGATTTTCCAACGTCAGATATGTTTTTTCAGGGCAACTTCAATTGGTTCCCCTCGTCTTAATTTACCGTATTTTTCCCAAAGAGACGTCAGATAATGTATGCCCATTAGAAAAAACGAGATCGGAATATAGGCGATCATCGCCCATACCGGTATTTCTGTGATCGTGGAGACCTGCCCCATCTCCCTGAATGTCATAACGAATGAAAATGTCATGTAGGACATAAAAAAATAAAGCCCGACTCCGGCGATATCCGTAAAAAAATAACACAAAGTCCGGATCTTTATGGGCAAGAGCTTGACGATCACATCCACGCCGATATGAACGCCGCTTCTTACACCCGTGCTGGCAGCCGCCAATGTCAAAATAATGAAGACAAAAACATTAATTTCAGGCGCCCAGGCAAAGCCTGTTTTAAAAAAGTATCTTAATACCACCTGCAGCGAGCCAAGGCAGAAAATACTTCCGAAACTCGTGATGATCAGCCATTTTTCAAATTTAAGGATAACTTGATCTATTTTCATATCTGTTCTCGTCTTTTTCCGGGAGAGATCGCCCCGCAGTTCGTTATGAGGGACGATCTCTCCCGGGCTTTAATGGATAACTGCTTTACGTTGTGAACTCCGGGCAACATTTCCTGCGGTTCCATTATTTCTATCGGCTTTTCTCGATTGCATCATAAAATTCTTTGGATATGTCTTTCCCGAAAGTGTTCCATACCGGCTTTACGATTTCTTTCAGTCCGGATCGTTCCTTTTCAGTCAGCCACTTGAACTGGAGAGACGGGCGTTCCGACATCATGATCCAGGGCATTTTATACTCCACTTCCTCCTGGATTTTGTGCTCCACTTCGGTTACTTCCTTAAACGTATCATCAAAAATCTTCCGCAGGTCTGCGGGCAGACTATCGTAGAATTTCGGATTGACTAACATGGCTGCAAAAAGAAGGCTATGCCTCGAAATGGTAATGTAATCACCTGTTTCGTGCCACTTCACCGCCTGAATCACCGAAAGCGGGCATTCGGCGCCGTCTACAACTTTCAGCTGAAGGGCATTATACGTTTCCATATAGGGGATTACCTGCGCACTGGCGCCCAGATTCTCCATTTGAGCAGCGACAATTTTTGAGGGCCTGATTCGGAGTTTCACACCTTTGAAATCCTCCTTTTTTGCTAAAAACCCTTTGCTGGAGACAAAATTTTGGAACCCATAGGGCCAGAACCCAATCAGTTTATATCCCTTTTTTAAATACAGAGGTTCGAAAAGATTCTTGCCTTCTTTATCAAAAAACCGATAAACATGCTCCATGCTGTCAAAAACAAATGGAAATTCCATGAGAAAGGTTTCGGGAATTTCCCCGCCCATCCGGCCGCCGCTCACCTCGCACATCTGAATAACGTTCGACCGAAGCGCCGAATACTGTGTATTATCGTCCTTGTACAAGGATCCACCCCAATAGATATCGACCTTGAAACGACCCCCAGAGTTTTCTTCCAATTTTTTGCCAAACATTCCGATCGCCTGGCTGAGCGGATGCATGCTGGGCGGCGATTTGGGACCGTCATAATTAAATTTGATGTGATAGGTGTCCGCGGCAAACGCCGGATCACCCGCGGTCAAAGCACCGCCGGTTATTGCCAAAATAAACAGAAAAACCCATACGAAAAAAACTTTTTTATCCATCATCATTTCTCCTCTTTTTGTACTGATTCATTCGATAATCAGTCTGTTGTCGGGATTGACTTAATGACAGGTAATAGCCAATTATCTTTTTCCGTTACCACCTCCTTAGCGGGCTTTGCCCATTAAAAGACTTCGCACTAGTCGATGCCCAATTGGTTATAAATTCCAGGTAATCTCCTTAACGCCTCCTTTTTCACGTCAAAATAGAGATGTCCGCCGTGACTGTCCATTGCGACCGTTAGAGGCCCGAAATCCTTTACCCTGAACTTATAAAGAGCCTCTGGATGGAGATGTTCCCAGTACACCGCTTCCACTTCCTCTATTTGCTGGGTCTCAAGGGATGCGGCACCGCCGACGATGGCCAAATAAACCGCTCCGTGTTTTTTCATTGCCTGAAGGCTTTCTTCATAAAGCCCCCCCTTTCCGATGATCGCTCTGACGCCGTACTTCCCGATGAGATCGGGTGAAAAGCGGTCCATTCGGGTGCTAGTCGTGGTGCCGACGCATATTTTCTCCCATCGGTTACCTATTTTTCTCAGGCTCGGGGCGGTATGGATACAAGGCATTCCTTCAAGGCTTACCGGTGGCTCGTGATTCTGGTCGAACATATAGATCTGTGTCAAGTCACGGATGCCGAAAAGCGTCCCGTTAAAATAGACGATATCTTCCACCCTCAGCTGCCTGATGACCGCTTCTGAAAAGGGGGTTTGAAGGTGATGTACTGCCATTTATTATTCCTCCTTTTGTTCAGTAGCCATACTCGACATGTCCGTCCGGGTAAATCTTTGCCCGCGACCTTCTTGCCGGCCAGCATTGAGTGTTAACGGCAACCGGATTCTGGGTGATATGGGTGTAGGCCATCTCGATATGAACGGCCAGGGTTGAAATATCGCCCCCAAGGCCCATGGGCCCTATTCCCGTTGCGTTAATCGCTTCCTCAAGTTCCATTTCTATTTCAGCAACTTCAGGATCCGGGTTCCGCTGCCCGACGGGACGGACTATCGCCTCTTTAGCAAGGCGCATGACCAAGTCTGAAGTACCGCCAATGCCAACTCCGATTACGCCCGGTGGACAGGGGTTCGCGCCGGACTCAACCACAGTGTCAACAACAAATTTCTTCAACGCTTTTACTCCGTGTGCCGGATAGAACATTTTCATTGTGCTCATATTTTCCGAACCAGATCCTTTGGGAGCCATGAGAATGTCCAGGCAATCAGTATCCTTGACATAATCGAAGTAAAGCACCGGAAGTCCTTTGCCCACCGATGTTTGAGGGTTTTTACGGGTCAACGGATGCGTTGAACTGCCCCGGAAAGGAAATTCCAGCGTGGCTCTTTTGGCGCCCTCGGTCAATTTCTCCTTTATCATATAACCGTTCCAACAATATTCCGAACCGATCTTGACCATATAGATCGGTAGCCCGGTATCTTGGCAAATCAACGTTTTTTGGGCGTCTGCTATTTCTACAGCTTTTAACATGGCCTTGAATGCTTCCCTGGCTGTTGCTCGGGTTTCCTTTTCATAGGCCTTTTTCAGGGCCACGCGAACATCGGGAGGCAGATCGCACAGAGCCCGGATGTAAAGTTCTTTCGCGACTTCTTCTACAACCTGATAATCAAGATCATTCATCTCATGACCTCCGGTTTTACGATACCGCCGAATCCCGTACCTCCGGAATTAATTAGTGCTTTTAGCATTAATGAAAGCACAGGCACCGAAATAGAATTCGGCGGCATCAATATGTGTTATGCGCTCTCATATAGCTTAGTGAGCACGAATTCTTCATGACCAAGCACTTCCTGAGCGGTCAGACGACCGTTGCAGGTTCGAATCAACATGTTGATCAGGTTGTCCCCGGACTGATCCAGGGTCATTTCACCCCGCAGAATGGCCGAGCAGTCGTAGTCAATGTGTTCGGACATGTCCATGACCGTGCGCGGGTTGGCCGAAAGCTTGATCACCGGCTCGATGGGGTTGCCGATGATGTTGCCCTGCCCGGTGGGGAATAAATGGGCCACAAAGCCTGCCGCCGCCCAGAGTGTCACAGCTTCTGCGGCCGCACTGGAGGTATCCATGTACCAGAGACCTTTGCTTGTTGGTGCCTCAGCTTTGTCCAGCACACCAACGTAATTGATGCTTTTACCGATCTTCTGTAAGTTGCCGTAAGCCTTCTCTTCAATTGTCGTGAGGCCGCCGGCGATGTTACCCTTGGTGGGTTGGGAACCTGACAGATCATCGGTCTTGTTCAAGTCGATCATCTCCTGGTACTTGTTGAATGTGGTCATGAACTGATCGCCGATTTCGACTGTGGCCGCGCGCTCCTTGCAGACCAACTCTGCACCTGTAATCTCGCTGGTCTCGCCGAAGCTGCAAGTCCCTCCCATGCCCACCAGTTTCTCCAAGGCATTCCCCACAGTAGGGTTGGAAGCCAGTCCAGAGGTAGTGTCGCTCTCGCCGCACTTAACACTGACCCAAACCTCGCTTAGGTCGCACTCTTCACGCTTCAGCTCGCTGGCCCAGTGCATGAACTCCTTGGCTTTCCAGCTGGCCATCTCCACGGTCTTGATCTCGCCGTTGCGCTCGATGCCGAATCCTGCAACCGGTTTACCGGTCTTGGCGATACCTTCCACGATAATGTTTGTCCATTGGGGTTCTATACCGATCACCACTACTGCCGCCACATTTGGATTTGCTCCCGTGCCAATTATCGTACGGAAGAATAATTCCAGATCCTTGCCGAACTGCAACCGCCCATAGGCATGTGGAATGGCCTTACAGCCTTTGATATTGTGGGCGACTTTTTCGCAAGCCGAGTTGCTCAAGTCGTCGAGCGGCAGGATCACTACATGGTTGCGAATGCCCACCCGCCCGTTTTCTCTCCGGTAGGCCATTATTTTAGAATTTGCCATTTTCTACCACCTCCTGGTCTTAAGATTATGGATGTGAACGTGATCCCCTTTTTTGAAAGACTCGACCACACGACCGATGTCATGACCATACTTAATTACGCCATTATTCACGGAATGCTCTTTGAGAGCAATTTTATGGCCCAGAGGGATGTTATGGTTGGCTTTGAGTTGGATCTTCTCCTGACTGTCCATGAAAAGGCCCTCTGCGATCTCGCCGACTTTAATCTCTACCGTGGCAACACCCACGGTGTCGGCTTTCTCATGAATTAAAAACTGGATCATCTCTTTTCCTCCTTTTCTCGTTATTTTTCATTTTGATTGTCGAACGACTGCTTTCCTCTTCGCTATTCTCGCTGATTTCCCCCGGCTACTTCAAGAGCCATTTCGCGATCGATGATGCGCATCCGGTTGGTCTTGAAATCGAGGGTCAGGATAAAATCCGCCAGGCTTATCAAATCCTTCTCGTTCAGATCGTATTTGGGCATGATGGACCATCGGCTTACCGACTGCGGATCCCGGATGTACTTCATGAGCTGATCCCGAGTGCGTTTCTTGCGAACCATGTTGGCAAGATCGGGTCCCTGGATCCGCCCTCCCCTTCCGTTAATATTGTGGCAGTATGCACACTCGCGGTTAACGAAGACTTTTAACCCCGAGGCCTCGGAGAGATTCAGTTCCCTATCCGGTACGGGGATGATTTTTCCGTAAGGCTTTGTGCCGGCAAATCCCATAATCGTCAGATAGACAATCCCGATGATGCACGCCGTTCCGACGGCCGTTGCCAGCGGCCGGTCCGAAACTCGCCGAAAATTGGTCCGGCTCAGCCAAGGCATCAGGATCAGGATCAGGATACCGCCTGCTGGGATCACCAGACTGCCCACGACTTCGCTGCTGCCCGAGAAGAAGGTTAGCAACTGGAACAGCCACATGTAATACCATTCCGGGCGCGGCAGATAACTCTCATCCAAAGTTCCTGCCATGTCTTCGAGAGGTACATGGCAGAAGAAGGCCAGCAGCATTACAACGGAAAGAACAACGGCAAATGCAACGGCGCATTTGGACAAGTGCTCGGGATAAAAACGATAGGTGGCTTCTGTTCGGGGTTCGGCCTGCTCCTTGCCGGCACCGGGCGCTTTCACAGCCGGGTTCCCGGCCATGCCGTGAATTCTGACCAGGTAAATATGCAATACGATGCAGAGTCCCATCAGACCGGGCAGCAGCAGCATATGAATGGCGTAAAATCTGGTCAGTGTCAGGCCTGAAACTCTGTCACCGCCCAGCATGATCCGGGTAATGAAATCTCCGATGACCGGAATATCTCCGGGAATGTTGGCGCTGACCACAGTGGCCCAATAGGCTTTCTGATCCCAGGGTAGCAGATACCCCGTAAATCCGAACCCCAATGTGATCAGCAAGATCACCACGCCAACCACCCATGTCAATTCCCTTGGGGCTTTGAAGGCGCCGGTGAAAAAGTTGGTCGCCATATGAACAAAAACGAGAATCACCATTGCCCCGGCACCCCAATGATGGACACCGCGCAACATTCTTCCCATTGTAACATCGTTCATGATGTAAAGAATGGATTCATACGCTAACTCCGGTGACGGATTGTAGTACATGGCCAGAAACATGCCGGTTGCAGCTTCCACCATGAAGATCAGCGCACAAAGACTGCCGAGCGTCGTCAACCACCCCATATCCGAGGGCAGCTTTTCATACATAAACGGCTTCAGGTAGCGGTTCCATCCGATGCGGTCGCCTATAAAGTCACCTAATCGAAGCATTTCACACCACCTCCGCAAAAAGGTATCCATCCTCTACCTTGAATGCATATCGGTCCAGAGGACGTGGGGGTGGGCCGGCCGTCACATTTCCTTCTTCATCAAAGGCGCCGCCGTGACAGGCGCACATGTATTGCTTTTTGCTCTCATCCCAATGAACCGTGCATCCAAGATGCGTACAGGAGGTATTGAATACAACGATTTTGTCGGGATCCGACCTGCGGACAACGATAACCGGCTTTTTTATCTCGCTTTTATAAAATCCATTCGGTACGATATCGTTCATTACAATCGTCGACACTTTTCCGACCGGAAACGCCTCCAGTTTGTCAAGGCGCACCAGACGCTTTGGTATCCGTTTCAAAGACGGTCCGATGGCTGCTGCGGCAATTACGCCTCCCACGACCAGTGCACTTGCGGTGCCGATTCCGAATATGATCTGCTTTAGAAATTTCCTGCGGTTGTGTTGTTCGATTAACCAGTTGCAGCCGGAATCAGCCGAAGGCAAAGATTCCTTGCCGGACGTTTTCTCCTCATGGATTGGTTTCAAAAGATTCTGACGCTTTAACCGTCTTGGTTCTTTCAGAGCCAGCAGCTGGATATATTTGATAGCCCGGGTGGGACTGATCTCCTTTGGGCAGACCTCCGTGCAATTGAACTCCGTGCGGCAATGATAACAGGATTCAAGCACCTGATTCATTCGCAAATCGTAAAGACCGTCTCTGCTGTCGGCCAAAAGCGTAAAGGCCCGGTTCAGAGCGGCCGGACCGGCATAATTTTCATGATAGTTGACCATTGTACAGCTCGACACGCAGCAGCCGCACTGAATGCATTCGGTGGCAAGCCCGATCAGATTCCGCTCTTTGGAATCGGGCCTGATGACAGCCGGTTCCATCGATTCATCAACCGGATCAAAATAAGGAATCGACGCCTCAAGTTTCTGGAAAAATGGCTTCATATCCACGACCAGATCCTTGATGACCGGGAAGTGGTTCAGTGGCCGTATGGTGATGTCGCACTTTTCGGGCAGGTCTGACACATTGGTCTTGCAGGCCAGAGCTTCGCACCCGTTGATCACCATGCCGCAGGATCCGCACATGTTGACCCTACACGCATAGCGAAAGGCCAGAGTTGGATCCTGCGTCTTTTGTATGCGAATGAGCAGGTCCAGGATTGTTGTTTTGGTTTCGTCTTCGATATTCAGATCAAACTGATCGAAATGCCCATTGCCACCGACTGATGGATCATATCGGTAGATTTTGACTAACCGCCTGCTGTTTAATGCTTTTGACATTTTCAGTTTTTTCTCCCCTGTGCTAATAAATGCCCTTCCAGATGATCATAAAGATGAGAGCGCCCAGACCGACCAGAACGCCGAGAAGAGAATTACGGTATCTGATATTGATCAGGTTGAAATCGAGCAGAATGACGCGAAGCCCCAGCACCGCATGAAAGACAACTGTTATGAGTAAGAGAAACTGAATGATCGGTATATAGGTGCGGGTGATGTGCAGCCCGAGAAAAAAGATAATGGCTACCGCGGATATTCTCTGCCATAACCACGCCCACATGCCCACATGCGTGCTGCGCCTGCGGTTGGGATCCAACTCGCCCCATTTCATGGGCCCCCTAAACTGAATTTTCCTGCTTTGTTCCATTGAACTCCTCCTGTACTTCTAATTAGGCAAAGCGCCATACAAGATTCTGATGCAACCGTTTCTACTGAATTTAGTCCAAGTTCAAAACGTTCAACAACGAAATGCTCTTGCTATTTTTTGTATTTTTGACATTGATCAAGGCTCCTGAAAGAAAAAGCCACGGATTTTTTCTCATATCTTATAGTCCCGTTTGCCCCTCTCTTCTGAAATATGTTGAATATCCCGTAATCGTCTCTTTGATCGGGGCAGTCCAGGCGGAAATGTGCGCCGCGTGTTTCTTCCCTTAACATTGCTGATCCTGCGACCATTTTTGACACATCGATCATGTTCAGCAGATCGATCCACACGTTCCAGGGCATGTTGTAGGTATTGAGACCGGCTATTCTTGCATTCTCGGCCATCCCGGCGATGGAATCAATCTCATCAATGGCTTCGGACAGATCGGAACCGGTTCTGGCGACTCCCACCTTGTTCCAGTTCGTTTCCCGCAATCTATCCCGCAGTTCGAAAGGATCTGTACCATCGGCAATTTCAAACGGCTTCATATAACGATTGATTAATTGTTCGGCCATGCCCGAGGCCGATTCCGGAACCTGACCGTCGTTTTTTGCAAGATAATGAGCTATGGCCTTTCCCGCCTGCCGCCCGAAAACACAGGAGTCGCAAATGCCGTTACCTCCCAGGCGGTTGGCACCATGCACGCCACCGGCATCTTCACCGGCAACGAAAAGTCTTTCCATGGACGTCCTGCAATTGACGTCAATGGCCGCACCGCCCATGATATAATGGGCCGATGGGGAAACCGGCACCGGTTGTCTTGCCAGATCGTATTTGAATTGTCGGCAGCGGCTGACCATGCCCGGAAAATTTTTTTCCACGAATTCAGCTCCCAGATGGGATGCGTCGATATGAACACCGCCTTCCCTGCAGGCTCGACCGGCCTGAATTTCCAGGTATGAACTTCGACACATAATGTCCCTTGTGGTACGTTCCATTTTCTCCGGATCGTAGCGCTCCATGAATCGCTCTCCATGGATGTTGAGCATATGAGCGCCAGCCCCCCGAAGTCCTTCCTCAAGTAGAGAGCCGGCGACGACGCTGCCGGGAATAATCAAACCGGTCGGGTGGAACTGCACCATTTCCATATCACGCATCACAACAGCAGCCCGGTATAGCATACCCAACCCGTCTACGGACTTTTCCGGACCGGGAGCGAAAAATCTGTAGTGGGTAGGGCCGCCGCCGGTGGCCAGAAGTGTGGCCTTTGCATTAACTTCAATGAATTCGCCGTTTTTAATATCGAGAATAAGCGCACCAACAACCTGTTCACCTGTGGTATCAATCAGCAAATCAACAGCCCGGTGCTCCTCAAGCACCGAAATGTCCCGTTTCATGACCTGTTCTGTCAAACGGCTGATAATTTCGATACCGGTCAAATCTCCTTTATGAACGGTACGGTCGAAGGACTGGCCGGCAAACGGCTTCTGGTGAACAGTACCGTCGGGATTCCGGTCAAAAAAACATCCATATTTTGTTTCCATTTCCTTGATGGTCGGCGTGGCCTGCTCTACCATTGTCATCGCCAGTTGCTGGTCGTTTATGTACTGGCCCCCTTTTAATGTGTCCATCAAATGTTTTTCATGGGAATCTTTCGAATGGAGCACAACGTTCAATCCGCCCTGCACCATGCGGCTGCACCCTCCTTTTCCACGCAGGGCCTTTGTGACTATCAATATTTCAAGGTCCGGGTTCGCATCATAAGCGTTCAGCACCGCCATCTCGGCCGCACCACCCATACCGATCACCAGAACATCGGTTTTGACTTTTCGGATCATATTAACAAATTTCTCCTTGCATCCTTCAAACGCCTCAGCCCTACATGATGTCTCCCAAATCATTCACCAGGACCTCAAAAACACTCCTGATGTGTTGCCGCATCAATTCTTCAGAGGCCTCTTTATCTCCACTTTCGATGATCTCCAGCAGGCGACTGTGTTCTTCGACTGTTTTTTTTGCCCGGCCGGGAACGGCTACTGTTCGTAACCGGATGATTTGAAGGTGATAGTTGATGTTTTTCATCATGTTGATGAGTATTTTGTTCTTCGATGCAGACAGAAGAAGAGCGTGGAATTCGGTCTCCGAATTCGTAAATTTCATCAGCTCCTGCTCCGTATCCGGTTTTGATTTGATTCTTTTGAGGCATTTTTTCAGCCTTTCGAGGATCTTCGAATCCATATTTTGGACTACAAGCCGTGCAACAAGCCCTTCCAAAACCTCCCGGATCTGGAATATCTCGATGGCTTTCTTTTTAGAAAGTTTGGCAACGTAAGCGCCCCGACGGGGAATGATCTTGACAATACCTTCATTTTCAAGGCGGAATAAGGCTTCACGCAGCGGCGTCCGGCTTACTCCGATCCGCTTTGCCAGCTCATCCTCGATGATTTTCTTCCCTGCGCCGATTTCCTGACGGAGAATCATTTCCTTTAATATTTGATAAGTCTGATTTCGCAGATCGTTTTGGTTAAGCAGCTTATTCATCAGGCGCCCTTTTTTGTATATTGTATACGATATACAAAAAAATATTGTCAAGAAAAAATTGTGTCCGCCTAAAAATTAGTGTTGGTCCGATTAGGGCGATGGGTCGCTGCCTATTACAATTACCCTGATACAGGTGCCGAATACGGGCTTTTCCCGCTTCATTGCGGGAAGCAACAAAGGGGTGTGTTGGCGTCGTTTATGAGTAAGTGTGGTTTGTGATCAGGAGCATCGCAGCCTTTGAGCGGCATTGGGGGGAATGCATGGGCGATTAATGTATCGTGCAACAACAGCGGTCCGAAACTTTGCCCCTATTCCATGTTCTCGATGTGTTCAGTGGCATACTCCCGAACGCTGGCGATGTGCCTGCGCATGAGCGCCTCTGCTTTGCTCGCATCTTTCTGCGCAACGGCATCAAGGATTTCATAATGCTCCCTGATCGTTTTTTTGGCCCGGCCGGGTATAACCACCGTCCGTAGCCGGATGAACTGCAAATGGATATTAACGGTTGCCATGAGATTTTTCAACATTTGATTTTGGCAGGCATCCAATAGAAGCTGGTGAAACTCCTCGTCGGCATGTGTAAATTTAATCAATTGACTCGGTTCATCCGGTGTGTCTTTGATGTTATCAAGGCATTTCTGAAGCTGACCTAAAGTTTTGTCGCTCAAGTTGAGAGCGACGAGCCGAACCACCAAACCTTCCAGTACTTCACGGATTTCCAGCACTTCAATAATGGTAGCCCTGGATTGTCTGCGCACAAAGGCGCCTCGCCGTGCAATGATCTCAATTATACCTTCACCCTCAAGCCGGTATAAGGCTTCCCTGAAAGGCGTCCGGCTAACGCCGATTTTTTTCGATAGCTCCTCTTCACCAATTTTTTCACCTGGCCCGATTTCTCGCTGTAAAATCATGTCCCGTAGTATTTCGTAGATTTGATCCCTTAAATTGATGTTTTCGATATTAATGCGCATTTTTTCCCGCCTAAATTTATGGGTTTTACCATTGAAACTCAATGTTATTAACCTGCTTCCGTGGCACATAAAATGACTTATCTGCTTAAGTCACTGCTGTTGACCGCTCTTTGATAATTTCTGCCGGTTATTTCCTGCCGATAGGTTGGTTGGTGCGATTTTAGGCTGCTGTAAAGGCATTGAGCTATCCGAAGCGAACTCTGCCCCAACACCTCGCCATTTATTAGCATGCGAGTCCATTATACTATCCGTATATTGAGACCTTTGAATAACGTCGAATTTTGGCCAAACACAAGATGTTTTGCAAGTATTTTCTGTTTAATAATATCGGTTGCGGAAAGTATCCCCAGTGCAAAAAAAAGGAAGCCCTGAAGCAATATCAACCTCTGCCTCAATGATGTAAGCATCTATGCCAATAACCGCGCTACTCAAAACCTTTGCCAGAATAATTCTTTCATACATATAGTAGCAAAAATCTTGGCTCCTTTTTTCCACATACAGAAAAATATTGTCAAGATCAAGAATTTGTTGACGATAGCACTTTCTTTCAGAAGTGTGCTAAAAAATAAAGCGGTATTTTCGCCGCCAAGCGATAGTCCTGAACCGAGCACCGGGGAGGGACGTTTAAATCATTTTTTAAAAAAATTGGGATCCTTGTACGCTGGATCGGGGTAGGTGTAAAACCCTTTCCCCGTCTTGATTCCCATCTCTTTGCGATCGATCATGGCCTTGAGCTCCTCAGGAGGGTGATCCTTGGGATCTCGGCTCTCTTCATAATAGACCATCTCAATCCCATAAACAACATCGAGGCCGATGTTATCCATCATTCCAAATGGACCCTGGGACATGCCTGTATAAATCATCCAACCCCGGTCAATATCCTGAAAATCCGCAATGCCATCAGCCCATATGTGGAGGGTTTCCCGCTTAACCGCCCGCCAGACGCGATTGAAGCAAAAACCGAGAGACTCCTTGTTCACAGTCAGTGGAATACAGCCGATGGATCGGACCCATTCTCGGCCCCGATTTAATGTTTCCTCACTGGTCTTGGTTCCACCCATGACATCTGCCATACCCTGCCTGATATCCATGGCATAAAAGTGGATGTTCATGCATTTCTCGGGCCTTCGGGTTGCACTTTCTATTTTCGATATGGGAATCGAAGAACTATTGGTGGCTAAAATCGTCTTCTTTGGTGCAAGAATATCAAGTTTCGCAAAGACTTCCCTTTTAATGGGGACATACTCTGGAATCGCCTCAATGACCAAATCCACATTCCGAAGAGCCTCTTTCAGGCTTGAGCATAGGATGATCTTCTTTGCAGTCTCGGGAATATTTTCAAAAGCCGGGGTGGCTTTTTTCCCCGAGTTTTGAATACGGAACTGGATTATTTTCAACATTCGCTCGAATTGTTTAAGATCCTGATCGTAAACCGTGACCTGATATCCATAAAAGACTGCTTGAAGAGCAATCTGGGTTCCGAGCGTTCCGGCTCCTACAACCGCTATCTTCTCGATCCTTTGTACTGACATATATTTCTCCTTGTGAATTCACTCCCCAGGACTCTCTTTCTTCTTTGCCGGGAGAGGGTAAGGCTGATGGGTTATTAAGAATAGCCAAGAACTTGCTTTTACCTGAAAACGGTTCATTCTTTTTGAAGCAGATACTGCAACCAGATTTCGCCGGTTCCCGTTTTGGAAGCATCCCTTGAAAATTCAAGAAGCTGAAAGCTAAGAGAAGCAAAGATGGCTTCCAGATCGTCGTTCTGAAAAAGATAAAAGATCCGGCCGTCTGCGCCTGTTGCTGTGCCGGAGCCCTCTTTGACTGTTATCAGCATCATCCCGTCAATCTTCAGGGCTTTGGCAATATTGCGCAAAGCGGTTGCAAAATCAGATTGAGGGATGTGCACCAGGGCTCCGATAAGAATCACCGCATCTGCCCGGATCAAGGAAAAATCATATGCCGTGAAATCCCCTTCAAGTACCTCGCATCCGGCGCTCTTTCTTGCCAGTTCGGCAAGTTCCGGAGATCTCTCAAAACCCGTTACCGAAAAACTCCGGTTTTTCAGCCATAAAAGATCCCGCCCTGAGCCACACCCAACATCCAGGATAAATGCGCCGGGCGGAAGCTTTGCAGTAAGAGGGGATAAAAATGTGGAAGGATTTATATTGAAGGTTCGCTCAAAGTACTCCCGGTGTTTTTCCCGGTAAAAATCTTTCATTTCTCAGAGAGTCTCCGGCAATGCAGCATATCTTAATCCCGTTTTATCTCCCACTCCCATCCTGAGTCGTTTACCCATACCCCCCATCGTTACGCTGGTTTTCTGATCCTGGTCCATTGTACCTGCTGCACATGAAGCCATGTACATCTTTATATATATGCTTTTCAGCCTGATTTTGAGAAGCAACCGGTAAGTTCGTTCCGGCCGGGACCGCTTGCATATCAGTCAGTTTCGTAGCAAGCCAGTATTTCACCAAAATATAGGGTATGATAATCCTTTTGGGGATAAAGGGATGAATCATAATCCTTATCCAGATGGGCAGGGTCCATGGCGGACTTGTAAATGATTTTACACTCATAATGGAGCCCTCTGGTTTTAATAATCGGCGAAGCGACCTTGCGGCCTTCGGTTGTTTCCAGGTTGCACGTCTTGAACTTGTCAATGTCACGGCCGGATTTCGAGCCGCAAAAGGCGACCTCTTTTTGCATCTCTCCCGCCGGGACTGTAACGGTGAAATCTTTCGCTTCTTCGATGATCCCAAAGGTGTGCCGGCTCGACCGCACTGCCACCATCATGATTGGTTTTCTCCAGACAAATCCGAAGGTTGCCCAACCGATGGTCATGGTGTTAAGCGCATTTTCAGATTTTACTGTTAAGAAAGCTCCCTTGCTTATCTTGTTGATGCTATCCTCTGCAACGCTCATGTAGTTTATATCTCTCATGGCAGGCTCCTTTTTTCTTTATCTCTTTGTGTGTTGAGAGCATCGGCAGAAGCCGATCTTAAAGATTGTACTTTTCATTCCGGATTTCCTTCCGATCGGGTTCTGAGGTCTTCAAGAATGGTCAGTATCTCCGTTCTATGTCCTTCCGGGGCCTCCACGTGGCCCCATCCCTTTGAGGCCTGAAAAAGGCCGTCGTATGCGGAGTCGTGGTAGGTCTTCATCATGTGGGGAATCTCCTGTTCATTAAGCATGGAATCCAATATCTGGGCCTCGACCATGTTGTCAAGAACGGCTATTTTTCTGAACTCATCCATCTCTTATCTCCGGTCCAAGAATAGTAATAACGGGAAGCGGTCCTTTCTTGAGGTATTTTGTACAGATATCTCACCGGTACTGGTGAAAGTCGACATTATATTTTTTTGCTTTATAGTTGAACTTCCTGATGGTTGTCTTCATGATTTTTGCCGCCTGGGCGCTGTTTCCCCTCGTGTTTTTCAGAGCATCAATAATCTTTTCCTTTTCAAGGGTTGCAACTGCATCATCAAGCGAAAGAGTTGGCATTGTTCCGGATTCGGAACCGGTCTGCAGGGTCGGCGGGAGATGGTAGCTGTGAATAACTCCTTCTTCACACAATAGAACCGACCGTTCAATACAGTTTTCAAGCTCACGCACATTTCCCGGCCAGTGGTAAGCCATCATCATGTCTATCGAAGGAGTCGAAAATCGCCTTATATCCTTGTTGTTTTCACGGGCGTATTTTTCCAGAAAGTAATCTGCAAGAAGCAGGATGTCCGTTTTTCTTTCCCTTAACGGCGGCATATAAATAGGAAAAACATTCAGGCGATAATAGAGGTCTCCCCTGAAGGTGCCTTCTTCAACCGCCTGCTCGAGATTTTTATTGGTCGCAGTTACAATGCGCACATCTGTTTTTATTGTTTTCTGACCTCCGATCCGGTCAAATTCCTTTTCCTGGAGGACACGCAGAAGATTTACCTGAACGTCGAGATTTACCGAGCCTATTTCGTCTAGGAAAAGAGTGCCTTTATTGGCAAGCTCAAATTTTCCGAGTTTCAGTTTAATGGCGCCTGTAAAAGATCCTTTTTCATGCCCGAAGAGCTCGCTTTCGATCAGGTTTGAGGGAAGAGCGGCACAGTTTACTTTGATAAATGGTCCTTTAGCCCTGTTGCTGTTGTAATGTATGGAATTTGCAACGAGTTCTTTGCCTGTTCCGCTTTCACCCCTTAGAAGAACAGTCGCGTTACTTTTCGAGACCTGAGAAATCATCTGATATACTTCGCGCATCCTGCTGCTGTTGCCGATAATATTTGTTACGCTGTATTTGTTCTCAAGTTCGCTTCTTAACCTTTTGTTTTCATTTTTTAACTGTTCTTTCTCCAGGCTGATGTTTTCCAGATTTATGACGTGTCTTGCTATCATTGTCGCAATAACAGAAAGCAGCTTTGTTCCTTCCTTAAGGGGATAACCAGGATCATAAGGCTTGTCTACGCTCAAAGCTCCAATTACAAGGTCACCTTTTTTCACAGGAACACAAATAAATGACAGTTCCTGTATATTCGAAGCTTTACGGGAAGCTGTCCGGTTGAGAAAAAGAGGTTCCTGGCTGATTTTAGCGATAGCAACATCTTTACCTGTCTGGATAACGCGTCCTGTAATTCCTTCTCCCAGTTTATATTTCACATTTTCGACGACATTTCGTGAGATGCCATGGGCTACCTCGATATGAATTTCATTGCGCAACGGGTTCAGAATTGTTATCGTTCCGCGAACCATA
>JAHJJB010000185.1 GCA_018823005.1 Pseudomonadota bacterium
CATCGATATATCCTTCTTTTGAGGATTGGGTAAGTATATAAATATCATTTTCAGATACATATTTATAAAAAACATCCTTTTCTTTAGGACTTGGAATAAAAGAAATTTGTGCTTCAACTTCTTTGTTACAAGGATAGTCAGTTCCAGGAATACACCTGCCAAGAGGCTTAAATTCTTCTTCTTTGATTAAAGCTCCTTTTTTTGCAAGCAACGGATAGTTTTCTCTAAGAAGATTTTCTAATTTTTGTATATCATGCGGATTTTTTTCAAGATTTGGGCCAAGCCGAAAAAGCTTTTCATTGAAGGTTGTTATTTCCTGAAATGAGTTTTCTCCGGTTTCTTTTAAGTAGTAGGGCAGGAGGGAGGTTCCTTCCGTCCACTGCTCGGTTACGACGTATTCAAAACTGCTGGTCTCCTGAGGCCAAAAGATCAATGAGTTCTTCGGTGTTGTCACCATCTGGCCGTTGGTTGAGACGATTTTCTTGCCGCGCGGCAAGCAGAGGACAATTTCCTCATTGATTAGCTCAAAACGCCAGTCCTTGTCATGTACATATGCCAGAATAGCCGCTTTGGATTGGAAGCACTTGGGACATTTGACTTTCTGAATTTTGCGGGCGCACAGCACATTTTTCTCTTCGAACATGCCCTTTGAAATGTCCTCAACGACCTCGGGATCGAATTCCGATTTCTGCTCTGTGATCATCTCTTTCAGCGTGTCCCAGTCTTTTGTCACGCTATAGTCCTTCTCGTCGGCACCTCGTCGTGAATTAATATCGTAATACTCCCGCCTGACCTCTCCTGTATTGAAATCAAACGAGAAGCTGTACTGCGAGACCGTGATACAGCCCGTTAGAAGAATGGCGAGGCTGATGTTAATAACTACGCGGAGAATCGTTTTCATGTTGTCACCAAATCTCCTTATGGATGCGGTTGTTTTGCCGGTTTAACAATAGTTTAGGTTGTGCAGTGCGAAAGAAGCAAGGCTAACACCTGCTCATATTCCTTGAGACGCACGTAGGAGAATGAAAAAAAAGAAATGGCGCGCAAATGAAACCTCAGCGTTCATAACTCAATCAAGCGTATTATTAAAATATTCCCGGTGGGCATCGCAGCGGCATTTTTTATCCCACGGCCGGGAACACTTCCTGATAAGTTCAACTCTCTCATTACCCTTTTGCTCTGCTATGGGTCCTGACAGATTCATGGTTTCAACGCCCGTAAAGTCATCCCACCAGCTTGCCACGGTGTAAACCCGGCACGCAGGGCATAGGTAATAGGAGTCAGTATGTTCATCACCCATGATGCTTCCTGATATTGAGGCGACTCGCTCTTCATTATTAAACTCTCTTTTGCACTGTATGCAGTTCATATCATTGACCAATTCTATTTAAAAAAACCGTTCTTTATAGCTGCAGGCACGGCTATGCATAGTCCAATGAAAAACAGGCTCCAGAAACCGCAGATTACTGCCTGTTCATGTGCTTGAATCCATTTTATCAGAATGAACTCCCCGTTTCCGATTTTTAACTGCATTGTAATAAAATACCTCAGAGCAATGGGCACCAGAGTAAATCCCATAACACAAAACAATATAAAATAAGTCAATTTTACAGCGGTAATTCCCTTAGGACCGAGTGTTTCTAATGTTCCGTTAGATTCCAGAATATTGCCAATGATGGCACCAACAATCAACAGGCCAAATGCTGAGGTAAGGATTATCAAGCATATTTTTATATTCATGCGTCATCCTCCTTCTCACCATATATCATTAACTATTATAGACTATCATCGATTAATATTTAAGAATTCCCTATAATAAAAGCAAGATATCCCGTTCTGGAAGCCGAAATTATCATAGATAAAAAAGTATGCAACAACAAAATTATATTCCTTAAAAATTTTTACATTTGAAGATTCCCGCCGCAGAGCGGGCGGTCCGCCTAGGCAGTTCCGAAACACAAAACCTTAAACACACTCATGCTACAGATCAAACCATGGGGACACAAAAGCTTCCGGTAATCACTGCCGGCATATTGTGTCAGCAGTCGGATTTATGAATAACGTACATGTGCTGCAACCCGGACATTTTATCTGTTTTTCAAATTTTTCCCCGTAACTCTTGACTCAGGCGGCATTGTTTTGATAATATGCTATAATCATTAAAAATATAATACCAAAGGAGAGCATAATGGGATCGGTAGACGAGCAGATCTTAAAAACAGCCAAGGAAATTGTTGTAAAATTCATTGAAACAGGAAGGATTTCTCCGACAGGTTTTAATGAGACATTCAAATCAATTTACAAGGGTATTGAAGAAGCTGTAAAAAACACCGATACTATTACAGAAGAGGAAGAGAAAAAATAGTTTGCCGGACAAACTTTTGCCTGACTTATCTTGACAGGCCCGGCTTATTGGCATAGAAATCAAACTTCTTTTTTTTAGGAAAGACAA
Organism: Pseudomonadota bacterium; assembly: GCA_018823005.1. Taxonomy (GTDB): domain Bacteria; phylum Desulfobacterota; class Desulfobacteria; order Desulfobacterales; family RPRI01; genus RPRI01. The sequence goes on from JAHJJB010000185.1 coordinate 2,453, forward strand.
GAACATAGAAAGCTGTTTGTTATGGGCAGGAAACGTTTAATTTTCTTTTCGGTCTTGACCCTGATTGCGGCAGGCGCTGCCTGCCTCCTTTTAGCATATTTTTACGGGAAACAGCCTTTTTCCGCCTTTTTCAGGTGGGGGGAAAGCGGCATACGACAGACATTTTCAGGAAAATCGGTTATTTCTCTGTATTTTGCAGATACAGATAATGCCTTCCTGAAATCCGAGCAGAGAAGTATTCCCCGCACCTCCGATCCTGCTGAACTTGGCAGGGTAATAATAGAGTCCCTTATCAAGGGTCCAGGAGGCGGGCTTGTAAGAACTATACCCGAGGAGGCATCTCTTAAGGCTTTTTATATTACAAAAGACGGATCTGCCTACGCTGATTTTACTGCAGCAATAAGGGATAAACATCCGGGAGGAAGTTCGTCCGAACTTTTGACCGTCTATTCGGTTGTAAATTCACTGGTTATGAATATTCCGAAAATCAAGAGAGTTAAAATATTAATAGAGGGGCGCGAATCCATGACACTTGCCGGACATATGGATTTGCGGTTTCCGTTTAAGGCCAACTTGCTTGTGGTAAGATGAAAAAAAAAGACAGGATAAGCAGAATAAGAAACATCGGCATTATGGCTCACATTGATGCCGGCAAGACTACCGTGACCGAACGGATACTTTATTATACGGGCCGTTCTCACAAAATGGGAGAGGTGCATGACGGCGAAGCCGTTATGGACTGGATGCCGGATGAGCAGGAGCGTGGCATAACAATTACTTCTGCGGTTACAGCATGTCAGTGGAAAGGGATCGAGATACAATTGATCGATACTCCCGGCCATGTCGATTTTACCATGGAGGTTGAGCGGTCATTAAGAGTGCTTGACGGAGCAATCGGTGTTTTTTGCGCGGTCGGAGGTGTCGAACCCCAGTCTGAAACTGTCTGGAGGCAGGCTGACAAGTACCATGTTCCCAAGATAGCATTTGTAAACAAGATGGACAGAATTGGCGCAAGCTTTTTCGGGACTGTTGAAATGATGAGGGAAAGGCTCCATGCCAACCCTCTTATTATCCAGCTCCCTGTCGGCTCGGAAGATGACTTTGCCGGAGTGATTGATCTTGTCGGAATGAAACAGATAATCTGGGACAACGAAACTCTCGGTGCTACTTTTACAGAAAGCGACATTCCTTCAGGCCTTCTTGGCGAAGCAGAACAATACCGGGAAAAACTTATCGAGACACTTTCAGAGGTAGATGACGGAATATTGGAAGCCTACCTCTCTGAAACTGCAATAACAAATGAACAGCTTGTTTCTGCCATACGAAAGGGAACAGTGAGTCTGAAGCTCGTTCCTGTCCTGTGCGGTTCCGCCCTCAGGAATAAAGGTATTCAACTCCTGCTGGATGGTATAGCAAGCTTTCTCCCGAGTCCTCTTGATGTTCCTCCCATTAAAGGCATACATCCTGAAACCGGTGAACCGCTTGAATTCGAGACAAAGGACAACGGCCCGCTTGCAGCGCTGATATTCAAGGTTGCAATGATGGAAGGGCGCAAGCTTTCCTTTGTCAGGGTTTACAGCGGAACCCTGAAATCGGGAGTAGACGTATATAATCCTTTGCGGAAAATAAAGGAAAAACTTTCCAGGATATTGAGGATGCATGCCAACAAGAGGGATCGTATCGAAGAGGCTGGGGCAGGAAGCATCGTCGGTGTAGTCGGATTGAAAAGCTCTTCGACCGGTGAAACTCTTTGTTCGGCTGAAAACCCCGTCTTGCTGGAAAAAATAGAGTTTTATGAGCCTGTTATCTCTATTGCGATTGAGCCCAAAACTCACAGCGACCAGGAAAAGCTTGAAGAAGTTCTGTCAAAGTTCATTGATGAAGATCCGACCCTGAAAGTCCGCAAGGATGAAGATACAGGCCAGACAATACTGTCCGGTATGGGGGAGCTTCATCTTGAAGTAATAATCAGCCGGATGATGAGGGAATTCAACACGACCGTAAATGTCGGAAAGCCCCAGGTCATGTACAGGGAAGCCATTGCTCTGGAGTCGGAAGGGTCTGCAGTATTTGACAGGGAGATTGCCGGGCAGCGCCACTTCGGAGATGTGAGCCTGAAATTAAAGCCGCTGAAAAGAGGAATCGGCAACAGATTCAGGTCTGAACTGAAAGATAATATTATCCCTCCTGCTTTTGTACCTTTTATTGAAAAAGGAATAAACGAGGCTTTTGACAGCGGGACTGTTATGGGATACCCGGTTGTTGATGTTGAGGCAGTTTTAACCGGCGGATCATACCGGGAGTCGGTCGGAACGGAGCTTGCCTATACGATCAGTGCCGCCATGGCTTGCAAGGAAGCCCTCAGAAAGGGCGAACCCTTTCTGCTTGAGCCGATAATGGACGCCGAAGTCTTTGTTCCTGATTCTTTTATGGGCGATGTTATAGGGGATTTAAGTTCCCGCGGCGGGAAAATCGGATCTATAAATTCAAAATCAGGCGTTCAGATTATAAAAGCCATAGTTCCTCTTTCGCGCATGTTTGGCTATTCGACTTCTCTGAGATCGGCAACCCAGGGACGTGGGACTTTTACCATGCAGTTTTCGCACTTCGATAAGAACTAAAAAAGTCTCTGGTTTCTGGTTCATGGTTTCTGGCCGGCAGTTTGTATAGCCGGCTGAAGACTTTTAGAAACTTCAGCCTTCAGTCTGCTTCACTTAATCCCATACAAATTGCGGGCGACGGGGCAGGGATCTTGTCTCGGGCTCTTTTTCTTTCTCTCCTTTTTCCTTCTTTTTTAGATCTTTCAGCATTTCTTCGATTGTTATTTTTCTGCTTTCATTGCTTGTTTCCAGCAAAGCCTTTTCAAGATGGAAGCGGGCGTTTTTAATGTCTTCTTTGACTGTGTAATATAAGCCGAGATAATAGTGTGCGTCTGCAAAATTGCCGGCTTTCCCGCTTGTTTCACCAAGAAAATATAATGCCGGGGTATAGTAGGGGTGCCTTTCGGTAATATTTTTAAATATTTGTTCCGCCTCGGTTAACTTCCCGGTTTCAGCCTTTATACGTCCTAAAAAAAACAAGGCTTCCGGATCATCCGGAGCAAGGCTGATTGCACCTTCAAGGGTATTTCCCGCTTCCTTATAACGGCCATCCTGAAAATATGTTTTTCCAAGTTCCTTTAACATATCAGGATCAAAGGCATTTTTCTCCAGAGCTTTTTTGAAGTAGATTACGGCATCTGCCCTGTTTCCGGTTTTTGAAAGGATCAGTCCATATCTGTAATGTGCAATGGGATCATCGGGATGATTTATCACATCCTGTCCGAACATCCTTAATATATTCTGATCGTTGCCGTACATTACAATAAGCCTTGTGTGCGCCTTATTAAAATTATCCGTAGAATAGGATAATCTGTTTCCAGGATGTTCCAGACTCTTTTCAACCCAGGACCCCATGTAGCTTATACGTTCTTCCACGGCAGGATGTGTTGTGAGGTAGGCAGGAATCTCAGCCGAGCCATACCATCGTTTGTCGCGTATTTTTTTCAGGACGGTAACGATTCCTTCGCCGGTGTACCCGGATTTTTTAAGATAATCGAGGCCTATCTGGTCTGCCTGCATTTCATCATCACGGCTGTAGGCAAGGGATAGTGACTGGCCGGCAGCCGCAGAGCCTATTGTTAAAGCTCGTGAAGCTGTTTCAGCCCCGCCTTTTGCTCCAAGGAGTACGCCTGCCGCCATTCCGGCAAGAGTAGCTATCTGAATTTTTTTTGATCTTTCAAGTCTGTCTGAGAGATGGCGGCATACCACGTGGGAAATTTCATGCGCCAGAATGCCGGCAAGTTCATCTTCATTTTCCATTGCTTCAAAAAGACCGCTGTGAATAAATATGTGGCCCCCTGGACCTGCAAATGCGTTGTAATTTTCATCTTTGACTATATGAAACTGGTAGACAAAAGGTTGGTGCGGAGCAGCGGCCAGTATTTTAGCGCCGATATCCCCAACATATTTGACGAGGATCGGATCATCAATAAGTTCATAATGTTTTAAAACTGCTTTCATAAATTCGCGGGCCAGCTCTTCTTCCTCCCTTATGGTCATAGAGTACACTTTTTCAGGATGGGAAAAAAATCCGGGAGATATTATTATTGTATAAATCAGAATGAGTTTAATTATGGTTTTCATATGTTCCGTTTTTTATTTATATATTCTTTCCAAGCATCAAGTTTTATGTTAGAGAGCTTGTAATATGGCACATATTATAAGCATAGCCAACCAAAAAGGTGGTGTTGGAAAAACGACAACGGCAGTTAACCTGTCGGCATCGCTTGCGATTTCAGAAAAAAGGACCCTCCTTGTTGACTGTGATCCTCAGGCCAATGCAACGACCGGGATAGGTGTCGACAAAACCGCTATTAAGAAGACGCTTTATCACGCAATGCTTGGAGAAACAGATTTAAACAGCATTATAGTCGATACGCAAATTGAATTTTTAAAAGCGATTCCTTCAAATATTGAACTCATAGGTTTTGAAGTTGAAATGATGTCTCTCCCTGATCGTGAAAAAGTGCTGAAAAATCTTCTTGCCGGAATCCGGGATTCATTTGACTATATCATTCTGGACTGCCCCCCGTCTTTAAGTCTTTTGACCGTAAATGCACTTACAGCCTCCGATTCACTTCTGATTCCGCTTCAATGTGAATTTTATGCATTGGAGGGACTTGGCCAGCTTTTGCACACGGTAAAGCGGATCAGGCAAAGCTTGAACCCGGGCCTTAAGATAGGAGGGATACTTCTTACCATGTATGACAAGAGAACGAACCTTTCCATGCAGGTAGCCGAAGATGCAGAAATACATTTCAGGAATCTGGTTTTTAAAACCATAATACACAGAAGCGTGCGGCTCGGTGAGGCGCCCAGCTTTGGGAAACCGATAATACTTTATGATGCCGCTTCGACAGGGGCCAGGAGCTACGCAAATCTAGCAAAAGAGATATTAGACAGTGCGGTTTCGAGACCATTAAAGAATGTACAATTTTGACATATATTCAGGGGCGTTAGATGGACAAAAACTCAGGTTCAAAAAGCAGGAAAAAAATTGCTCTTGGAAAAGGGCTCGGCGCGCTTATCCCGGGTATTGATTCTGGTGAGAAGGAGTCGGAAAAGCATATCATTTGCGATATAGGGCTGATAAGGCCTAATCAGTACCAGCCCAGAATCCATTTTTCTGAAAAGGAGCTTGAAGAGCTTGCCCGGTCTATTGAGGAAAAGGGTGTTATCCAGCCCCTTCTTGTCAGAAGGGATGCCGCAGATTTTGAGTTAATAGCCGGGGAAAGACGTCTCAGGGCAGCCAGGATGGCTGGTTTGACAGAGGTCCCGGTTATAATCAAGGATGTAACCGATTCCGAGATGCTCGAAATATCGATTGTCGAGAATATACAACGCGAAAACCTTAATCCGATCGAAGAAGCAGAAGCCTACCATCGCCTTATGACCGAGTTTAACCTCACCCAGGATGAGGCTTCAAAACGTGTGGGGAAGAGCAGGCCTGCCGTCGCCAATCTTCTGAGGTTGCGTCAGCTTCCGGAGCAGATAAAGGAGAGCATTTTAAACGGCACCCTGAGCATGGGACATGCAAGAGCGCTGCTGGGAGCAGAAACATCGGCCCAGCAGAAGACCGCATGGATGGCAGTAATATCGAAGGGCCTTTCGGTCAGGGAGACCGAAAATCTTGTAAAGCGTCTCAAGTCCCAAAAGGCCCCTCAGGAAAAACAGAAAAGTTCTGATGATATATATTTTTCAAGTCTCCAGGAAGATCTGTCCCGCCATTTTGGGACAAAGATTGAAATCAAAAGGCACGGGAAAAAAGGGAAAATAGAGATCGAGTTTTACAGCAATGAAGATCTCGATCATCTGATCAGCCGGCTTAAGCGTGCGAAATAGGCCCATTACCCCTGCCCGGCCTGAATGGGAGATACTCAAAGGGTTCATTAGATGTCTCTTCATATAATAATCGATGGATATAATCTGATTCGCCAAACCCCTTCATTAAGCTCTCTCGACCGGAGAGACATCCAGCTTGGGAGAAGGGCGCTGCTTGCCCTGCTTGCTGCCTATAAAAAAATAAAACCGCACAGGATAATCGTTGTTTTCGACGGTATAAGCGATTCCGTCTTTTCGTCGGAAAAAGAGAAGATAAAAGGGATTGAGGTTCGTTTCTCAAGGTGCCCCGTCTCGGCGGATACTGTGATAAAAGAGCTGGCAGCGGATTACAGGGAGAAGGCATTGATAGTAAGTTCCGATATGGATGTGGTCAGGTTTGCCGAAGCAAAAGGAGCTGCCACAATAAGCTCTCCTTTATTCGAGAATAAAATAAGGATGGCCTCGTCCTATGACGGTGCCGAGACGGAGAATGAAGAGGAGGGAGAAAGGCGGACGGACACTAAAAAGAAAGGGCCGGGCAGGAGGCTTTCCAAAAAAATGAGGCATAATATCAACAGAGCGGGGATGCTTTGATTATGCCAGGGTTCAAGGGGACAAGGGGTCAAGTGAAGGTAAAAGGATATCTGATATGATTCCTGAAGAAAAAGCCGATAAGACTGATTCAAAAAAGCGTGTTATTGAGCTTTTCAGAGACCATGTCTCTTCCGGCAAGGCGGAATTCTTCAAAAAATACGGAATGGATTTCGTCATGGGCCGCAGGGAAGGCCCTTTCCTGTGGGATATGGACGGGATGAAACGGGTTTTCAACCTGCACTGCAACGGAGGGGTTTTCAACCTGGGGCACCGGAGCAGTGAGCTGATAAATGTTCTGAAAGAAAGCCTTGAAGAGGTCGACATAGGGAATCATCATCTGATCAGCAGAGAAAGGGCCGAGCTTGCCCTCCTTATTTCGAAATTGATGCCGGGTGATCTTGATTACACCATTTTCGGCGTGGGCGGCGGCGAGGCTGTTGATCTTGCGTTCAAAATCGCAAGAGCCTATACAGGCAGAGCTGAAATAATATCCGCCCGCGGCGGATATCACGGGCATACCGGCCTTGCAATGGCGGCAGGGGATGAGAAATACAGGGCCCCTTTCGGACCGGCTGCTTCCGGTTTTTACCAGGTCCCTTTCGGCGACCCTGATGCGCTTTTTGCGGCGGCGGGAGAGAACACTGCTGCAGTGATACTTGAAACTGTTCCTGCCACCCTCGGCATCGTTATTCCTCCTGACGGTTATCTTGAATCAATACGGGAATTTTGCACCGGCCGCGGCATCCTCCTTATCATGGATGAAGTTCAGACAGGATTCGGCCGCACCGGCAGATTATGGGGTTTTGAACATTTCAGCATTATTCCCGATATTGTTGTTCTTGGAAAGGGCATGTCGGGCGGGATTTATCCCATCAGCGCAACGGTTGTGAGAAAACCGCTGGAATCGGTGTTCCATGCAGACCCTTTTATACACATTTCGACTTTCGGAGGAGCAGAACCGGGTTGCAGGGTGGCGCGCCGGGTTCTTCAGATTTCCTCCGATCCGGCTTTCCTCTCGCATGTTAACAGACTGAACCACAGCTTTGAGACCGGGATTGCAATGCTTATGAAAAAGCATCCTGAATATCTTACAGGTTTCCGGCATCTTGGCCTTATGATGGGCTTAAAACTGGCGGATGAGATATC
>JAHJJB010000186.1 GCA_018823005.1 Pseudomonadota bacterium
CAAAAAGCGCGTCTCTGAAGTATCTCCACATGGAAACCGCCTTTGCAGGTTGCGCTTATTTTTCCTTCAACGGGAATCGCATTTTCAAATGCTTCTTTCAGAAGTTCAAGCCCTCCGATACCTGAGATCGCTCTTGAAAGGCGTATTTCATGATCATCAATCGCCACAACGTAAAGCTCAATTTCATCGCCCTCGGTAAAGGGCATATTCCCGTCGCCGTCTAGAAGTTCCGCCCGTTCAACGGTTCCGTCAATCTTTGTACCGGTATCCATAAAAACCGAATCTTTTCCGATGGAAATGATCTTTCCCTTTATCCTGTCTCCGATCTGAAGATCATCTTTCATGCCGGAGCTGTAAGATTCGAAAAGCTCGGCAAAACTCTGGTCCTCATTCTCCTGGTTTTCATTATCAAAGTTTTCTGACATGTGTTGGCTCCAAAAAAAATTATTTGCCAGTATAAAACCAAAAAGTGTTTTTAAAAACTGGCATGATCCCGATAACTGAAAGGGATACCCTTTTAAACCTTAACAACCCAAAGGTCAATATTTAACAATATTTTATCCAGCGGGAAAACTGACCGAAAACGGACTGCCGGTTGATTCCAATTTTCATTTCCTTTTCCCTCGCAGGCAGTTCCATCGGCTTGGGTGCAAAACCTTTCGAAGGATACCAGACAGTTCGTTTCATCCTTCAGATCAGGATATTATCCCAGGGTTAAAAGGGCCAGAAACTGTTATCAAACCAGATTTTTTCCCTTAAAGCTTTGTCAATCTCAAGAAGCAGGTTCAGATGCCCTCGTTCCCAGCGCGCAAGCCAATCGTAAAGAGCTTTGGCATCAGTATCAGTTGTATTTTCCGAACTTTTTGAGTAAAGTTTGACGGCGTGCTCTTCTATCGATATCGCGGCTGAAATAGCTGCGGCTTCAAAACCTGCGGCGGAAATATTATCCTTGATTTCCCTGGTTAATACCTTTGATACAATGCGGCTGTCGGATGTATCTTCGTAATCGCATTTTAAAAACTTTTTCCCGCTGCAATATGACTTGAACTGTTCAGAGAGTGAATTCGCATGTTTCTGTTCTTCTTCAGCCATCATTTCAAAAAAATCTCGTACAGCTGTGTTTTCAGTCTTTTCTGAAACACTCCGGTAAAAAGATTCTCCTCTCCTTTCAAGAAGAATCGCCTGTTTTAATATCTCGAGTGTGTCGCTTTCTTCCATATTATCCTCACTTTCACATGTTAATAAAAAATATTCTGCCGTTTCTGATGCCGGCCGGTCAGGCTACTTCTTGTCACGGATACTTGCGTGACACTCGCCGCACTTGCCGCCGATCTCCCCCAGCTTGGCCTTTGCGGTATCGCCGTCCTGCCTGGCAGCGGCAGCAGAGATATCCCCGGCAAGCGATGAGATTGCCAGGGTCAGCTCTTTGCCAAGGGGGTTGAGACTCTTTTCACCAGCCTTCCTTGTCTGGGCAGCCAGTTCGTCTGCATCCCTTGCAACCGCAATAAAGTTCTTGGCGCCCAGGTTTTCGAACATTGCCATCATCCAGGCCTTTCGGGCCTGCATCATTATCTGGGAAGGGCGCAGCTGAAGCTTCACTTCATCACCTGCACAGGCTGATAAAGCCGAGGCAAGGATTGCAGCAGACAGGATAGCAATAATCATTTTCATAGGATGCTCCTTAAATTGTTGTTTTATGTTTCTGTCCCAGTGGCATTTTATATCAAAATCCGGATAAATATTAAACATTTTATTATTTTCAGTCATTAAACTGATGGAACCGTTATAATCTGAAAGTCGTTACTCCCGAGAAAGTCCGCCGCGGCGGACTTTCTCGGGAATGGCATAAAAGAGCATATTTCGGCTTGTTACGAAACCATCAAAACAGATTGCGGGCAACCTCAATATCTGTTATTCAATATGCCGTAATACAATGATTTCCCGATCCGGAAATCGGCAATTCCGGGCAATCTCAAGGAAATATAGGGGAGGAATTTGTGCCTGAAATAAAATTTGATTCGGAAGTCTGTGTCAACTGCGAGACAGTCGATTGTCTTATTAAATGCCAGTATATCAAGTTTGCCTGCATCAGCGACGCTAAAGCCGAGAAATTAAAGATC
>JAHJJB010000187.1 GCA_018823005.1 Pseudomonadota bacterium
GGCAAGACCTCGAAAGATGGATCATATGACCAGTTTATTGTTATCACGCAACCACCGATTCCGGCTGGTGTCTATACTGCCAGAGCCACGTCCATGCTAACAAACAGGATTGCAGAAACAAAACTCACCATCAAAGAACCTTCTTTCGGTGAGCAAGTAAAAGACTGGCTGGGTGGAATGCTAGGAAAAATTGTAGACAAACGGCCCGCAAAATAAAGAATACGTCCGAACGTAATTGTTTAAGAAATCCGGACGGGGAGAAACGCTATGCCAGGATACGGAGCATGGCGTTTCTCCTTTTTTATATGAAAATGGACAAGTCGGGGCCCTTTACTTCTGAAGTATCTTCTCGCTCCCCTGTAAACGAAGGAAAGATGCGGCTATATTTTGAGGGGAATAAAATATATAAGTACCTTAAGATTCGGACAAATGATTCAGTAAGGGGAGGAATACAAATTCGGAATTTTTAATAAATGAATCGTTAAGTATTTCATTTATATCGCTGTTCCGGAAACATATATCGTAATAAGGGTCTTTCGATTCCCCCCTTGAAAATTTACTTCCCAGCCATTTGTTCCGGGCAGCCTGAATGGAATCTTTTTTATCTTTTTTCTTAATGTGTGCCTGCCTGACATATTCCTCCGATGAATCGGGGAAAAAATGCAATGGGTTTGAAAGACCTTCCCAATAGAGATTAAGAAGTTCAATAAGATATTCCCGGCTTTTTTTGCCGACAGGAGCAAAAACAGCGGTCTTATCCATACAAACAAGGATTGTGTTTGAAGTCAAACCCGCATCACGGTGCGAGCATAGGACAAGGTGATAAATCCATGCCCTCAAGATATTTTTTGCCTTCATTGCCGCATACCTGAAATTCAGCATTCCGCTTTCATAAATATTTGTGAGCCTGCCTGTTAATGAATAATCATCAATAGTCATATCTATTTCAAATAAAGACGGTAGGTTGTCTCTTTTATACTCTTCTATTTTTCTTACAAATGTTTCTGTATCAATAATGGATTCTTTAAAAAGAATTTCCCCGATATTCCCGTGCGGGAGCCTTCCTTCCGCCCTGTATGTCCTTAAACTGTAATCCGGGGATTTTCCGGCCAGCATGTCTGCAACAAGATCCCGGTTAACAAGGTAATTATCAAGGCCGGTTAAATCAAAATTCTCTTTATCGGATAAAATGGATTCTTTTTCTTGAAGGTATATCCCGAGACGCTTTTGCAGAAGATATTTTGCAGGGTTTGTGAAAAAATTACACAGCGACTCTATGTTCAGTATTTTAAATTCATCAGGCGGCTCACAAAGGCCTTTTGATATCAGTGGGAGGTTGTCTTCACCTTTACGGCGGCTCTCATAGAGGCTGCATGCCGCGAGCATATTTTCCGCCGAATAGCTGAAAAGCTTACCTTTATCTCTGAAATATTCCGGAGAAAAAGCCTGAAGCTTATGTGAATTAATCATCTGTCCGCTGCTAAACCCAAACCCTTCCCTGACATAATCAAGCAGTTCGCTCACAAGGACAGAGGGCGGGATGGGCGTGTTGTCCTGAATGCTCTGCCCCACATAGCTTATATAAAATATTTTTCTTGCAGATATAAGAGCCTCAAGGAAAAGATACTTGTCGTCCTTTTTCTTTGACCTGTCGCCCGGTCTGGGGTCGCCTGCCATAAGATCAAAGCCGTATAAATATGAGCTTCTCGGAAAAGCGTCATTATTCATGCCAAGAAGGCAGATAACTTTAAAAGGAATGCTTCTCATTGGAAGCATTGAGCAGAAAGTAACGCCTCCGGACATAAATCCTGAATAAGAGCTTTCATGTTCCAAAGCTTTTTTCACATAATATTTAACTGCATCTATTTCTATCTCTTCGTCATAACCCGACAGCTCAGCTTTTGCCGACATTCCGCCAAGAATATGGCGTATAAACTGTATCTCCTGCTGAGTATCGTCATACCCGGCAAAAAAGGTATCAAGAACTCCGGTTAAAACAGAATGCCAGCCATTTATTGTCCGCTTTTTCATAAGTGATTCTATGCAGACAAGGCTTTTTTCCATAAATTCAAGGAAGTTCCCGAGAACCTTGGCATCAGTGCCTTCGATTCCATCAAAGGGGAGAATCCCTGAAAACATTTCCCCCTCTTTTATAGGCATTGCATACCCCAAAAGAAGTCTTTCGATTCCGGCCTTCCATGTGTTTTCGCTAAACCCGGGAAGGCCCAGTACGGTTTTATCAGCTCCGTCAAAACCCCATCTGATGCGGGTATCCCGTATCCACCCCCTTATTTTTTCAAGGTCTGATTCATTGAGTCCGAATTTTTCCTTTATACCCGGATATTCCAGAACAGAAACAACCTGTGAAACTTTTAATCTGCTCTCTTTCAAATCGAGAATGGATAAAAAACCGTCTATGACACCGCTTTCTTTCCTGATGCTTCTGTCTGAAACCGAAAAGGGAATACGCGGTTCATTATCGCCGCGGGCATCAAAAACTGCATAAACAAATGGGGCATAAATTTCTATATCGGGGGTCATAACAAGAATATCATAAGGCAGCAGTTCGGGATCATCTTCAAGCATTGCGAGAAGGTTATCATAGAGCACTTCAACTTCCCGCATGGGGCTGTGGCATGAATGAAACTGAAGCGAAGTATCCGGGCTGTCAGGCTGAATCAGATCAGAGTTATCAGATACCTTCCTGTCTTTCAGGTATAAAATATCCGATTGCAGGCATGAGAGCAGATCGAGGCATTTTTTCTCCTCATACTCTTCAACCAATTCATATTCCGCTGAAATTATATATTCAAAAAATATTTTCCCCTGCTCTCCCATGGATGATAAAAGACGGTTTCCCTTTTCAATGTGAAGGTCTTTTTCATCAATAGTTGCTCCCGCATATTTTGATTTTATCCTTGTTGCATTCCAGTCATTCAGAGTATCCGACCAGTATTCCCTGCACGGATTTAAAAGGAACATATTTACTTCAACAATACCCGATAATTCCCCGATGGCCTGCATATGAAAATGCGGAAGAGCCGATATCCCGAAAACGGATATCCGGCCGTATAAATTATCTGAACCGGAAGAGAGGGTTCTGATTTTGTTAATCAGGGCCTTCTGCAGGCCTGCCCTGTGCAGGTTTTCTTTTCCCCTGGCAATCTCCCGCCAAAGCTGAGCCTGCCACATGTGAGGTTTTGCTTTATCTTCACCATTATCCTCCCACGAAAAAATCATGTCAGGCCTGAAAACAATATATTGATCAAAAATATCGGCCAGTTTTTCAGAAAGCTGAAAAAGCTTCAGCTTGCTTGTATCGTCTGTCAGGTATCTTTGTAAACTCTCAAAACCGGCCTTATTGAGATGGGCGGGAAGAATCTTAAGGAGAGAAAACGTCATGACTCCGGGTTCAAAAATTGCTGTTCCGGGAGTATCCGGGAAAAAGCGCTTTAGTATGTCATCAAGGAATGCGTTTGGAAAAGGGAAACGGCAGTTTGCACAAATCCCGTTTTGCCTCGCAAGCTCCATGGAAAGCCAGCGTTCCATCCCCTTGCTCTGAACAATGATAATCTCTTGGGAAAGAGGGGAAAGAGACAAACCGGAAACAGGCGATTTAACTATTTGTGCGAGTTTTTCCGCAAGGATTTCAAGTCGGTTGCTTGTATAAATTTTGAAGCTCCCCGCCGCAGAGCGGACGGAGAATGCGCTCGCTGTTTCGGTTCAAACCGGGCATACGGCATACTTCTCTGGTTCCTGGTTCCTGGTTACCGGTTTTAATTTCTTTATCCACCGGCAAATGTTGAGACTATTTTTACAACATCTCCTTCGGTGAATCTGTGGCCGGGATCAATCCGTTTTCCATTCAGGAAACAGATTATTTTGAGCTTATCAGGAAGATTAAGTCTTTCTATCAGGGTCCCTGCAGTGAGGTCCGCCTCAATATCAAGATCCCGTTCCTTCATATATTTCTTTATGATACCAACGGGAACAAGATAGACCTTCATCTCAAGTCTCCCGCCAGACCTTTTTTGCCTCAACTCCCATTCCGTATTCCTCCAGCTTTTTCCTTGAAGGTATTCCTTTCACAGGATCCATACCCATGAGTTCATAAAACTTATTTTTCATTCCTTCAAAATTTATGACAACACCTTCAGGCTCTCCGTCTCTTGCCGGCTCAAGAATTCTGGGTGTCAGGGCATCGTCTTTAGCTGTGCGCCCGAAAAGATAATTAATAAGGCGTTTTAAGTAAAAAACCCTTGTACCCGCCTTCATCATATCCGGAGCATCCCAGTTGTAGCCCGCAACAGAATTAAAAAGGCCGACCCATTCAGGTATTGCAATTTCGCGGTCTGCAAACTGGCAGAAGCAGGCGCTGTTCTCTATGGCGCCCAGAGCAACCGCAATAACGGCCGTTTCCGCTTTATTCTCATCGGTCATTGGCTCCAGCTCATATTCGAAACCGATTTCAGGATAAAAGCATGCTCCCATCTCCATAAAAAGCATTGGCGAAGCTACATGGCAGGCCCCTCTTGGGCTTACTGCATAGGCAAGAGCCAGGCCATGGCCTCCTCCCCTCGGGTCATGCATCGGAACTTCAAGCCCTTTGCTTTGGACCGTATAATTTATGGTATCTTTTTCTGTTTTAACCGCCGCCGAAAGGCTGCCTTCGGCAAGAAGCATTCCAAGCGATCCCTTCCTTGCGGCAATTTCAGGCAGAATTTTATCTATAACTGTCGCCATGTCGCCCCAGAGAAGCTTTATACCGCCTGTATCCTTTTCCGTAATATCTCCCCTTTCAAAAGCTTCCATTGCCCATGCAATCGTTCCTCCGGCAGAGATGGTATCAATTCCAAGATCATTGCATACCCGGCCTGCCTTGCACACGGCGGCAAGATCCATAGAGCCGATAAGTGATCCGAGAGCCGTTATCGTCTCATATTCAGGTCCCGGACCTTCCGGAATTGCATAGGGGCCTTCCTTGACTTCAACGACACGCTTGCAGGCAATCGAGCAGTATGCACATGCTCTGCGCTTCGTGAGATACTTTTCGGTCAGTATGCCTCCGTTTAGCTCCTGCCCCATCTCTTCCCAGTAATTGGAAGTGAAATTTTTTATGGGAACATCCCCGCTTACCACTCCGCCTTCAAGGTTTGCTGCAGTCCCGTTCTCACGCATTACATCAGATGCCAGAGCTTCCTTTATCTTGGGATTAAGCTCTGCCCGCAGTTCTTCATATTTTTCAGGATCGGCGAGCTTCATATTTTTACCTGAGGCCTTCACAACAATGGCCTTGAGGTTTTTTGATCCCATTACAGCCCCGAAACCTGCCCTTCCGAAAGCATGATGCCCCTCATTAAGAATTATCGCGTACTTAACCAGATTTTCTCCGGCAGGACCTATTATAAGTGTCCGGTAATTCTTCCCGTACTTTTCCTTGATGGCTCTGTTTGCCTCGTCGGTTCCCTTTCCCCAATATTCTGGAGCAGGCAGTATATTAATTTTCTCGTCTTCAATAAGCATAATGGAAGGCTTTCCGGCTTTACCTTTAATAATAATTCCGTCATAACCAGCATATCTTAATTCTGGCGCAAAATACCCGCCGCAGGAAGAATCGCCCCAGTTTCCGGTGAGCGGAGAACGGCCCGCGACAGAATTTCTGCTTGCCCCGGAAAGCCTA
The DNA here is from genome assembly GCA_018823005.1 of Pseudomonadota bacterium. GTDB lineage: Bacteria > Desulfobacterota > Desulfobacteria > Desulfobacterales > RPRI01 > RPRI01. The sequence goes on from JAHJJB010000187.1 coordinate 5,681, forward strand.
AGTCCTGCAAAGGGGCCGTTCATGAAAATAAGCATCGCTTCAGGCGACAGGGGATCAGCGGAAATGTTCCCTCTTTCCCAGAAGAGTTTGGCGGCAAGCCCGCTTCCACCGATATATTTGGTGTAATATTCCTCAGGAAGTATTTCTGTTTCAATGCTACCTTTGTCAAGATCAACATTGATGATTTTTCCGGTATTTCCGTTCATCTCTATCGCCTCCAAAACGATTTAGGTTCATGGTTTAAAGTTTCTGGTTCCTGGTTAAAAGAAAAAACAGAAACTACAAACCAGAGACCAGAAACCAAATACTTAAAAAATCGGGCCGGGATATTATGTAAATGTCTCAAAGCCCGGATTTGCTCATTACCGTCATGCTAATATCTTGTCTTCCCACCCCAGATCTTTGAGGACAGTCACATAAATTGCCGCGACTTTTTTGAGTTTGGGAGCAAGCTTCAAAAGCCCTGTTGCGGAACCTTTCACCCTTATCTTTTTACGGGTTATGGCCATTACGGGATTAAGTTTGTTCGACCATGACCTGTGGGCATCATCCGCTGAAAGGCTCATCGTCATATCCGGTTCCTCGGCGGGCTTTCCCGGTCCGACCTTGAGTTCGCCATTCCTGCAATCTACCCAGAAAGAACAGTTTGGTCCGTTCTCTGTATAATCAAACAGTATCAGCTGATTTACTTTTTTCAGGCCGCCGGTAAGTTCATCATCAACCATTGCCGCTTCAAAAAGTTTAACAAATGCCTTGATAGGTTCGTTTTCATCTTTCCAGTATTCCATGAATTTTCTCCTTCCTTTTATAATGCCTTAAGATAAAGATTAAGTATATCCTCTTCCTCTGCATATCTCGGATTGTAGCTTATCTGTGAGTCCGCACCGGCGAGTTCGACCGTAGGCATGAGTTTTTCCCTGTCGTCAGGAACTCCCAGATCTTTGAGCCTTTCTGTAAGACCGATCTCTTTTTTTAAATCCTTTACTCCCTGCACGGCAACCCTGGCAGCCTCGATGGGTTCCATTCCATCAACGTTTATTCCCATCGCATCCGCAACCATCATATACCTGTCTGCCGCTTCCTCAACATTAAATTCCATGACAACCGGAAGCATTATACCGTTTGCAAGTCCGTGAGGAATACCGTAATGTGCTCCAAGCGCGTGAGCGGTCGCATGAACCGCGCCGGTCATGGTATTGCCGAAGCACATTCCTGCCAGAGTGCTGGCTATCAGCATGTGTCCCCTTGCATCAATATTTTCGGGTTCATGAACAGCGATGGGCAGATATTTGAATATAAGCCTTATTGCATGAAGGCCGAGCGCGTCGCCTATGGGCGAAACCGAAGTCGATGTTACGCCTTCAATTGCATGGGTGAGAGCATCCATACCTGTGAATGCCGTTATTTTGGGAGGGAGCTTTACAGTCAGTTCGGGATCAAGCATTGCTATATCCGCGTTGTATGGATGGGTTATCTGAAGTTTGACCCTTGCATTAACATCAAGAGCAATAATGGCGTGGGTTATCTCGCTTGCAGTTCCTGCCGTTGTCGGGAAAACTATATGCGGGGGAAGAGGTTTGGCATCATCCCAGAGAGCTGCCCTGTCTGCAAGGGGCTGAAAATCATCGGCACCCTCCCCTATCAGTATGTTTATTCCTTTTGCGGAATCCATTACGCTTCCGCCTCCAACAACCACCATGCAATCCGCGCCCTTTTCCCTGTAAAATGCTGCGCCCTGATTAATTATGTCGATTCTCGCGTCCTGGACAATACTGTCAAAAATACCGACCAGCTCAAGATCCGACTTTTCAATCTCCTTTGCCACCATTCCGGCAACACCGGCATTTACAATCCCCTTGTCGGTAATGATCACCACTTTTTTCCCGCCGAGAGCATTCATTTCAAATCCAATCTCGGATCTTATGCCGGGACCAAACATTATTCTCGGTCTGTTTGACCACATAAAAAA
>JAHJJB010000188.1 GCA_018823005.1 Pseudomonadota bacterium
ACCCTGAAGGAAATGTCCTTTTCGGTGAAGGAGGTGCCGGGCTTTTTTCCGACGGCAAGCTTACCACCCGTAGCAAAGACAGGCTCAAAGTCCGCCGCTTCCTCGAGACACTTGTAAAATGCGGAGCGCCGGAAGAAATTATAGTCGATGCGGAACCTCATCTCGGAAGCGATCTTTTAAAAAAAATCGTGCCGCTCTTCCGTGACCTCATTGAAAAGAACGGCGGAGAGGTGCAGTTTCATTCCAGATTTGAAGGGATTCATGCCGACAAAAACAGGCTGCGCGGAATTATTGTAAACGGAAAGGAGATAGAGACGGAAAGCTGCATACTCGCAACCGGCCACAGCGCTCGTGATGTATACAAAATGCTTGCCGAATCAGGCGTTATGTTGGAACACAAAGCATTTGCCATAGGTCTTCGTCTTGAAATACCACAAAAGCATATTGACAGCGCCCAATGGGGAAACTTTGCCGGGCACCCCCGCCTTGGAGCTGCCGGATTCCGTCTGACATTCAAAAAAGATGCAACCAACCGCGCCTGTTATACTTTCTGCATGTGCCCCGGTGGTACGGTAATCTCCTGCGCATCATCCCGGGGAGCTTTAACCACAAACGGGATGAGCCTTTCAGCACGGTCAGGACCCTTCGGAAATGCGGCTTTTCTTGTTCCGGTTGATCCATCTGATTATCTGGCAGACTCTCCGGAGGGAAATGGAGTATATTCCGGCCTTTCCGGAATAGAATTTCAGGACAAAATCGAAAATCTTGCCTATGTTGCAGGGGGAAGCGATTATTCACTTCCCGCAGCACCCCTTTCCGGGTTTTTAAAAAACAGATATCCCGATATCCTTCCTGAAAAACGTTCATGGCCCAGATCCAGACCTGCAGATTTGCATCTCATCCTTCCCGGTTTTATATGCGACACTCTTTCTATTGCCATCCCCGGAATGCTGCGCCTTCTTGAAGGCGTTTCACCCGAAGAGGCGCTTCTTTATGCCCCCGAAACGAGAAGCTCAAGCCCGGTTCGTATCTCCCGCAAGGAAAACGGTGAGTCTGTGACCGTATCCGGTCTTTTCCCTTCAGGTGAAGGAGCCGGTTATGCAGGAGGTATCGTAAGTTCGGCCGTTGACGGACTGCTCGCAGCAGAGGCGATCATTAACTGTTGAGAACTGAGGAATCCAGGATATTTGTCTGTGGCAAAGTTTTGCAGTTATAGCCTTCCGGATGAGAAAGTAGTTTCATGCTATTTTTGAAGGAGGTATTCTCCAAAAATAGTGACCAAATCCGATTATAAAACAAAGAGGGTTAGCCCTTGTGTGAGCTAACCCTGTGTTTTTATTGTGGTGCCGAAGCGGGGACTTGAACCCCGATGGAGAACTCTCCACTAGACCCTGAACCTAGCGCGTCTACCAGTTCCGCCACTTCGGCACATAACAAATAAAATATTGATTTAAAATCGAAGGTAGGATATTTAAATTTTTTTTGATGATATGTCAAGTCTATTATTGGAACCTGGAAATTATATAATGAAACTCATTGATAATATTGATTCGATTACAAAACCGTTTGATAACGCAGTAATAACCATAGGTAATTTTGACGGTGTTCATATAGGACACCAGGCTCTTTTCCATGAAGTTATCGAAAAGGCGGATGCCATAAACGGAACTTCAATTGCCATGACATTTAACCCTCATCCAGTGAGAGTGTTAAAACAAAACGGACACCCCCCTCTTATCACCGTGAACGAACTTAAGACAGAACTTATTGAAAAGACAGGTATTGACGTTTTAATCTGCATTCCCTTTACCTTTGATTTCGCATCAATATCGGCAATGGATTTTATAAGTGATCTTCTTGTAAAACGAATTGGAATGAAGGCAATTGTTGTAGGGAAAGACTACACTTTCGGGAAAAACCGTGAAGGTAATCTCGAATTTTTAAAGAGATGTGCAAAGGAATACGACTTTGAAGTAATAGTAGCCAACTGGATACCGATTTCGAATAACCTGCAGGGGCGGATCAGTAGCACAAAAATACGTGATCTTTTGATCGACGGAAAGGTTACCGAAGCACAGCAGCTTCTCGGACGCTATTATCAGGTGAGAGGAACTGTTATGACCGGACGCAACAGAGGCGGCAGGCTTCTCGGATTTCCTACCGCAAACATAAAACTGCATGATGAACTTTGCCCCAAAACAGGAGTTTATGCAGTAACCGTCGAATACCTGGAATCCAAGTATAAGGGTGTTGCCAACATCGGGTACAGCCCCACATTTGAGGATAAGGTTTTTACCGTTGAGGTTCATATTCTCGATTTCAACGAAAATATATACGGCCGTAACATCAGGGTAAATTTCATCAGCAGGATAAGGGACGAATTGAAATTTGCCAATATTGATCAGCTTTCCGAGCAGATAAAGAAAGACATTAATAAGGCGCGAAGGATATTGTCTCTGTAACCGTAAAAAAATATAATGAACAGAAAAACAACCATCTCCCTTTTACTGGGAACTGCAATATCTGTTGCAGCATTATACTTCGCCTTCAGAAATATTCCACTTGATGATCTTTTAATATACCTTTCTTCCATAAACTATTTATGGATAATCCCGGCTGTCGCGGTAAGCCTTTCAGCTTTTCTCATAAGAGCATTGCGATGGCAGTCAATACTTGAACCTGTCCGAAAAATAAGCTTTATACAGGCTTTTCATCCCCTTATGATAGGTTTTATGTTAAACACCGTACTTCCCGGGAGAATCGGAGAAGTTGCAAGGCCGGCTATTCTTTATAAACAGGAAAAGATAAATTTCTCCACGGGCCTTGCAACAATTGCTATTGAACGTATTTTTGATATAATAATTATGTTTCTTGTTTTTTCTGCCCTTGCGGCAAATTTTAATATAGATCCGGATTTTGCTGTTGATTTTGGAAATTATCATTTAAATAGAGAAGCTCTTGTTGCCGCTGCGAAAAACATAGTCGCGATAGGAGCAATACTTATTGCAGCCATATTTATCTTTGTTTTTAAAAAGGCGAGGGACTTATTAAACACCGCAATAATGAAATTGCCTGATTTATTTTTCTTTCTAAGCTCATCTTCAAAAAAGAGAATTGAAGAAAAAATCTGTATCCCCTTTCAGGGCGTAATTGAGAATTTTTCAGTCGGGCTTTTACTTGTCAGGCATCCGGTTAGAATACTGATATGCTTTATTTTAACTGCCGTTATTTGGATACTTACCGCCCTCTCGTATTATCTGCTGGCGCTTGGCTGCCCCGGCATTGATCTTTCATTTATGGAGTTATCGGCTGTTATGATTATTGTCTGTTTTTTCATTGCCCTTCCGTCTGCTCCCGGTTTCTGGGGGCTCTGGGAGGCCGGAGGTATTTTTGCAATGTCCCTGTTCGGGATATCATCAATAGACGCGGCAGGCTACACTATTACAAACCATGTAATACAAATGCTCCCGGTTATAATTGCAGGCCTTGTGTCTGCAGCCATTACAGGTATAAGCATCAGGAATTTATCATCCGGATTAAAAGGTTTAACCAATGGCAATACTTGATATACTGACGTATCCAGACAAGTTTTTAACCAAAAAAGTAAGGCCTGTCGAAAAAATTGACGGTGCCCTCAATAAAATAATAGATGACATGATTGAAACCATGTATGAGGCTCCGGGAATCGGTCTCGCATCAATACAGATAGGATGCGATAAGAGCATAGTCGTGTACGACCTGAGTTATGGTGAAAATGAAAATTCACTCCAGGTTCTTTTGAATCCGAAAATAACAGAGTCCTGCGGGGAAATCGTTTCAGAAAATGAGGGATGCCTGAGTGTTCCTGATTACAGGTCGGATGTAAAAAGGGCCGCATCTGTCATAGTTGAAGCCTTGAACAGAGAAGGGAAACCTTTACGGATAGAAGCGGAAAATTTTCACGCCACTGTGCTGCAGCATGAAATAGATCATTTAAACGGAATACTTTTTATCGACCGCATAAGCAAATTGAAAAAGGGGATTTACAGAAGGCATCTTTTAAAACAGTTGAAACAGAATGAAACCTGAACAAAGAATCATATTCATGGGTACTCCGGACTTCGCCGTACCATCCTTAAAAGCCCTGTATAACTCCGGCTATGAGGTTGCCCTTGTTGTTACACAGCCTGACCGCCCGAAAGGAAGAGGCCAAAAGGTACTGTTTTCTCCGGTAAAAGAGGCCGCGCTTGAGCTGGGATATGATATCCTCCAGCCATTATCAGTCAGGACTCAGGAATTTCATGAAAAAGCCGCCTCTCTTTCTCCCGACATATTTGTCGTGATTGCCTTCGGACATATCCTGCCGAAAACAGTCCTCTCAATTCCTAAAAAGGGCGCAATCAACCTTCATGCTTCCCTTCTTCCGAAATACCGGGGCCCTGCCCCGATTCAGTGGGCCATAATAAACATGGAAAAAGAGACCGGCGTAACAGCAATGATGATGAATGAAGGTCTCGATACCGGCGATATCCTGTTGTCCGCAAAAACGGGTATTTTTCCCAAAGAAACATCCGCCTCGCTTCATGACCGTCTGTCCCGGATTGCCGCCGATCTTCTGATACAGACCTTATCGGGTATCTGCACAAAAAGCATAAAGCCAGTATCGCAGGACAACTCTCTTTCCACATACGCCCCCCTGCTTATGAAAAAAGACGGCCTTATAGACTGGTCTAAACCCGCTGACCAAGTAGAAGCATTCATACGCGGCATGACACCCTGGCCCGGCGCATTCACGTTTATCGGAAGAAAACGTATAAAAATATTTGCTTCCGATGTAGTCTGTAATGATTCAAAAGGAGATCCAGGGACGGTTACCGGCGAAACACGAGATAGATTGTGCATCGCAACCGGAAAATATTTTTTATCAATTAAGGAAATACAGGAAGAATCCGGGAAACGGCTTTCTATAAAGGATTATCTGCGCGGAACTAATATTCATCCCGGAACAATTCTCGGTTAATACTGAAGGTTATATTTTCCATGAATGATGCCCGAAGCCTTGCGCTTCATATCTTAAACAAACTCAATAAGAGCAACAGGACTCTCGATAGTCTTCTGGAGGAATTCCAGAAGGATCATCTTCTTTCAAATCGTGAAAGAGCTCTCTTTAACGCCCTTGTATACGGTGTTCTCAGGTGGAAGGGGCGACTCGATTGGATAATAAGTCATCTTTCCAAAATGCATATAAATAAAACAAAGCCTGAAGTCTTAAATATCCTGCGCATCGGCCTTTTTCAGATCATTTATTTAAACAGAATACCTGTTTCTGCCGCAGTAAACACTTCAGTTGAAATGGCGAAGCATTCGGCAGGTGAACGAGGTGCAGGATATGTAAACGCTATATTGCGAAAAGCATCAAGGGAGCATGAAACACTGCCTTATCCTGATATAGTGGAAGAACCCGAATATGCCATCTCGGCTAATAAATCTTTCCCGCAGTGGATGATAAAAAGATGGGGTAAACTTTTCGGGATAAGCCAAACCATTGAACTGTGTGATGCCATTAATGAGATTCCCCCGATTACCGTGCGGGTTAACACGCTTAAAACAAACCGTCAGGATCTCGTCAATTGCATGGAATCCGATGTCCGGAATATCAGGTTGACAGCCTGTTCTCCTGACGGTCTCTCTTTCTCAAACCCCCAAAAGAGCATTCAAGAGATGGAAGCTTTTAAAAACGGCTGGTTCCAGGTTCAGGACGAAGCAGCGCAGCTTGTTTCCATGCTCCTTGATCCAAGGGCTGGAGATTCGGTTCTTGATGCATGTGCCGGGCTCGGGGGCAAAACAGGACATATCGGCCAGTTGATGAAAAACAGCGGAAAGATAACAGCCCTCGACATCGATAAGGAAAAACTGGATAAACTGAATCATGAAATGGCGAGGCTTGGCATCACAAATGTCACAACAGTAATAGAAGATATGGAAAATCCCCTCTTATTAAAAGAGTATTACGGGCAGTTTGACCGGATTCTCATAGATGCCCCCTGTTCGAACATGGGCGTTCTTCGCAGGAATCCTGACGTAAAATGGAAGCTGCAGGAGAAAAATCTTGTGCGATATAAGAAAAAGCAGCTTCTTTTCCTTGATAATCTCGCAGACCTGTTAAAACCATCGGGTATAATGGTATATGCCGTATGCAGCACGGAACCTGAAGAAAACGAAGAAGTTATAAAAGAATTTTTGATAAAACGCCCTGATTTTGGTATTGATAAAAATATGCTTTATTTGCCTGAGAGTTCCGGAGTTTTTTTAAACAGCAGCGGGTTTATTAAAACTTACCCCCATCTTAATAACATGGATGGCTTTTTTTCAGTCCGCTTAGCACGGCTGAAGTGATTATAAAGATAGGATCATCTACAAAAAAGTTGATGATCCAAGATTCAAGGGATCAATGGTTCGAGGATTCCTGTGGCTGGAAACTTCAAATCAGAAACCTGATTTTCTGCGGTTCATTTTTTGAACCGAAACACTTAAATTTGGAGATATTGCATGAAACTGATAGCGCCTTCAATATTATCTGCTGATTTTTCAATGCTTGGCAAGGAAATAGAATCTGTTGAACAAGCGGGAGCAGACTGGATTCATGTCGATGTTATGGATGGACATTTTGTTCCGAATATAACAATGGGCCCCATTGTTGTTGAAGCCGTCAGGCGGGTTACTACCCTTCCGATCGATGTGCACCTGATGATAGAAAATGCCGACCGGTTCATACCTGATTTTGCCAAAGCAGGGGCCTCTCTCATCTCGGTGCAGGTTGAAGCATGCACCCATTTGAACAGAACGATACAGCTTATAAAGGAATTTGGCGTAAAGCCCGGTGTAGTACTTAATCCGGCCACTCCTCTTTCGGCAATTGAATGGGTGCTCGAATATATTGACTTTGTACTGATAATGAGCGTTAACCCAGGCTTCGGAGGGCAGGCTTTTATCGGAAACAGTCTTGATAAAATTAAAGAACTTAAAAAGATAATTAATAAAAAAGGGCTTTCGACTCTCATAGAGGTCGATGGTGGGGTTAATAAAGATACTATAAGAGATGTTTCCACAGCTGGAGCCGATGTTTTCGTTGCCGGATCGGCTGTTTTCGGAAGCAGGGATTATAAGGAAATGATCGGCCTTTTGAAAAAAATATCGACGGCTTCGTAAATAGTCCGTCAACAGGCCTGGGACATATAAGCCCCGGCCTGCAGAGTGGTTGAAACCACCTGAACCCCCGAACCCTTTTATCAAAAAACATAAATGAAAACAGGAGATAATTATGGCATCGAAGAAAGTACTGGTAATTCATGGTCCGAATCTGAATATGCTCGGGAAAAGGGAACCGGAAGTGTACGGAACAACGGGTTTGGACGATATTAATAATGGTTTGATAGAACTGGGTAAAAAACTCGGCCTTAATGTTGACACGTTTCAGTCGAATCATGAAGGGGCAATCGTGGATAAAATCCAGGAGGCCTCTCAAAAACATAAAGGCCTTATTATAAATCCTGGCGCATATTCCCATACAAGCATCGCAATATTGGATGCCCTTCTCATTTTAAAGGTTCCGGTAATAGAGGTGCACCTTTCAAATATTTACAAAAGGGAGCCTTTCCGGCACAAATCTATGATTTCGGGAGTTGCAACCGCGACTCTGGGTGGATTCGGTCACTCCGGATACTATATGGCCCTTGAAGCAATCGCCCGGATGGTGAAATAAAACGGTCTGTTGTTTCTGGTTTATAGTTTCTGGTTCATTCTTCGAAGTTCGATATTCGATATTCGATGTTCGGTCCATGCCTCCCTGCCCTCCACTATTCACTTTTAACTATTCACTATCAACCCTCGATCCCTCGAATCCTTGAATCTTTGAATCCTTTTACATAAAAAATATTTATTGACAGCTTTTTCCGACTTTGTTATGAGTAGAATAACTGCTCATAAAGGAGTTGGAAATGGACAATCTGTTTTCCGGCATAATATCATCCAAAACACGAATAAAGCTTCTGATCCGTTTTTTCTTTAACCCGGAGACCAAATCATACTTAAGAGAACTCGCCAAGGAATTTGATGTTTCAACCAATTCAATCCGTGAAGAATTAAATCAGCTTACCAGTACTAACCTTCTGAAATCCGAGAAGAGCGGACGCCAGGTTCACTATATGGCAAATAAGGATCATCCTATATTTCCTGAACTTAAATCAATGGTAAGCAAAGTCATGGGCATTGATCAGGTTATTGACGGAATTGTCGGAAGACTTGGCGACATTGAATGTGCATATCTTATAGATGATTATGCCGAAGGAAAGGATAGCGGGATTATCGACCTTGTCCTTATTGGTAATATTGACCAGTTTCACCTGAATGATCTGAGCAGAAAAACTGAACGTTATATTAAAAGGAAAATAAGATCGATGGTGGTAAGCAGGGAAGAATTTAACGATTTTTTTCCGAAACTAAAGAACCGACCCCGTATTCTGATCTGGGAAAATAAAAAGAAGTAGTTTTTCAGATAATATTCATAACTGGTTGTATTATAATGTGATATCTTGTTTATAACATGTAATTTAATGGGCGGAGCCATATATATTCAGAGGCCTGGGTTTGAGGCAATATCGGGTTTTGTACTATGAATAATCAGGTAAATTCATGAACGAAATTATTATAGAAGCAGGAAGAACCGAAAAAAACTACTGGGCCGACATTTGGCGCTATAGGGAGTTGTTTATAATTCTGGCATGGAGGGATATTTCGGTACGCTACAAGCAGACCATAATCGGAGTTCTATGGGCAATTCTCAGACCCTTTCTTACTATGATCGTTTTTACCGTTATTTTTAGCCGGATTGCCAAACTTCCGAGTGATGGTAACGCACCTTACGCCCTTATGGTCTTTGCCGCCATGCTTCCCTGGTCGCTTTTCTCAAATGCATTGAGCGAATCTTCCAACAGTCTGATAGACAACTCCAATCTGATCGGGAAAGTCTACTTTCCGAGACTGATAATTCCCTCGGCAACACTTGTAACCGCCTTCTTAGATTTTCTCATAAGCTTCATAATATTAGCCGGAATGATGGTTTATTACCAATTTGCCCCCGGCTGGTATATGCTGTTGCTGCCGGGTTTTATCATCCTTGCGTTGTTGGCCAGCTTGGGTCCCGGTCTATGGATTACGGCCCTCAACGTTAAATACCGCGATTTCCGTTATATCATTCCTTTCGTTGTGCAGTTCGGTCTTTATGTTTCGCCGGTTGGATTCAGCAGCAGGGTTGTTCCGGAACAATGGCGGCTGCTTTACAGCCTTAATCCAATGGTTGGAGTCATCGACGGTTTCCGCTGGTGCATTCTGGGCGTTGAAAGCCCCGTTTACTGGCCCGGCTTCCTGCTATCACTTGCCGTCATTACATTATTCCTCTGGCTGGGAATATCACGTTTCCGCAAGATGGAAAAAACTTTTGCAGATTTGATTTAGAAAAGATAATCATGTCAGACATTGTTATCAAAGCTGAAAAACTCGGCAAGAAATATATCATTGGCCACCAGGCGGAAAGGAGAGGCTATACGGCTCTGCGTGATGTGCTGATGCACAACACGCGAACTATGTGGAACAAGACTAAAGACCTGATAACCGGAAAGCCTATAATACAAGGTGACTCCATTGAAGAAGTTTCTGCTCTTAAAAATGTGAATTTTGAGATTCCCCGCGGAGAGGCTGTTGGCATTATCGGCCGCAACGGGGCGGGCAAATCAACCCTGCTCAAAATTCTCTCACGAATTACGGAGCCTTCAACCGGTAGAGTTACAATCAGGGGCCGTGTGGCAAGCCTGCTGGAAGTTGGTACGGGCTTTCATCCTGAACTGTCAGGAAGAGAGAACATATATCTTAATGGTACCATTCTCGGGATGACACGGAAAGAAATAAGGAGCAAGTTTGATGAGATTGTGGAATTTGCTGAAGTTAAGAGGTACCTTGATACACCGGTCAAACGCTATTCAAGCGGCATGTACGTACGCCTGGGTTTTGCCGTGGCAGCGCATCTTGAACCAGAAATTCTGGTTGTAGATGAGGTGCTGGCGGTAGGTGATGTACAGTTTCAGAAAAAGTGCCTTGGAAAAATGGGAGATGTTGCCAGGGAAGGACGTACGGTCCTGTTTGTGAGTCATAACATGGCAGCGGTTGAAAATCTGTGCAGAACGGGAATAGTTCTGGAAAAAGGCGAAATCGGTTTTAAAGGTAGAGTTACGGAAGCCCTCAAATTCTATCTGAACTCTGTTGCTGAAATGATTGACACCAGCAATATCGGGACCAGGCCGGACAGAAGAGGAGAAGGGCAAGTCCGGATAACTGACATTAAAATAAAAGATCAGGAAAAGAATGAGAATATTCCTTTTCCGGCAGGCACAAAATTATTTTTTGAAATTGACTACAAATCCGGGGAAAACGTAAAAAATCCGCGGGTGATTATCGGTCTTTACGACCTCATGAACGTCGGTGTTGCACGATTTGATACCGAAATAACAGGAGATTTGATATCTGTCCTGCCTTCATCGGGACGTATAACCTGTTCGACAGAAAGTGCGCCTCTGGCTCCCGGAAGGTACTTTATCAACATAGCTTTTTTAAGCAATGGAGTTATACAGGATTATCTTGTAGGAGCTGTCTATATTGATATTATCGGCTCCGATTATTTCAATACCGGAAAATTTTTCAATGAAAGCGATTTAAAACTGACTAAAATCCTGATAAAGCACGAGTGGAGTGTTTCTTAATAAATTTTTAAATGACTGAATACCGATCATATTACTACAATCCTGACATCAAAGTATGGGCAGCGACATCTCACAACGGCATCCAATATTCGGATGGAGATGCCGTCGAGAATAGACTTCTTTCGGCGCTCAGGAAGTGTTCAGATTTGAGCGGTTCATCTGAAGAGCTTCGGCTTCATATCACCGACTGGCCTAGTGAATACCATCTTAGCCCGGTCAGGCATAACCTGCTTCGGCCTTTTTCGTTCAAACAGTCCGATCGCATACTGGAACTGGGCTGCGGTTGCGGAGCTATCACACGCTACTTGGGCGAAACCCGGGCAACCGTCGTAGGCGTTGAAGGAAGCCGGCGGCGTGCTGAAATCGCCGCCGAGCGTTGCCGAGACCTTCCCAACGTCAGCATTTACTGTGATAACATAGCCGAATTCAGGACTGATGAAAAGTTTGACTATATCACTCTCATCGGCGTGCTGGAATATGCCCCGTTGTTTATCGACTCGGATAATCCTGTAAATTTCTGCTTGGAATGCGCCCGCTCATTTTTAAAAGATGACGGACTTCTGATCATAGCAATGGAAAACCAGCTGGGACTCAAATATTTCAACGGCAGCTCAGAGGACCACCTGGGCATCCCTTATTTTGGAATCAATGATCTCTATACCGGTAAAACTCCTGTCACTTTCGGCAGGAAGGAATTGTCCCGCCGTCTGCAGCAAACCGGTTTCAAAAATCTACGTTTCTTTTATCCATTTCCCGATTACAAGCTGCCGGAGATCATTCTTTCGGAAGATGCATTCCTGCACAGGAATTTCCGCCCTGCAGATCTTCTGTACCGTCTCAACAGCCGGGATTACGGGAAGACCTCTCAGAAGGTCTTCTTTGAAAATCTTGCCTGGCAACCTCTCGAGCGGAACGGGTTGATAGCCGATCTGGCCAATTCCTTCCTGATACTGGCAGACCGATCAGCCGTTAAACTCAAATCGGACTGGCTTGCCCACGTTTTCAGCACCGATCGCATCCCCGCCTTCGCGGTGGATACCGTTTTTCAGAACGAAAAAGATTCAATTTATGTCGCTAAACACCGGATCTTCCCTCAAGCCCCCTTGCCGGAGGAAGGTCATTTCCGGCACAGATTACCGGGACGCGCTCCCTATGTTCCTGGCCAACTGCACGCTATATCATTGCAATCAAGTATGGCCGGGGGAGGAACCATAGATGATGTGGTCCGGTGGGCATCTCCATGGGTTGCTTATCTGTCTTCCAAAGCATTACCGGGAAACAGCCTCGATCTTCCCGGAGAATACATTGACGCGATCCCCGCCAACCTCTTGTTGGATGAATCCGGAAACTTGATCTATTTTGATGCTGAATGGTTTGCTGACGGGCCGATTCCCCTTAAATGGGTGCTGATCCGCGGGCTGGTAAATGCTCTGTCTTACAGTCCCCTCTCCCCTGCGCTTGCAGAGTTAACTTTTCGTGACCTGATAAAAGAGGTTTCAGCACGGACAGGCTGCGAAGTAACAGCCGAAGATATCAAGTCTGCTGCGAATCTCGAGGACAAGCTTCAACGAACTGTTTTCGGCCAACGCTGGAAGGGGCCCAAAAATATAGATCTGCTTTCGAAGCAAGTACGGTTTTACACCTCCATGACCGTGCAAGATGAACTCGTCAGAATTAAATCGACCATTTCCTGGAAAATAACAAAACCCCTGAGGTTTCTTTCATTTCTTTTACACCGGATAATCAATCAATGCGGTAAATTATCCCGAAACCTGAAAAAAGAATAGATTCTGAAATTATTCCCATGTACATGAGATTATTAGCCTTCTTTCAATTCAGATCCGCACGATCAAACCGGATACTCTCTTTTATTATAATGGCCCTGTCGTCTTTTGCCCGCCAAAAGAACCGGCTGGACCTCTTGCGTACAGTCTGTCGAATCACGAGGAGCAAAGGGTTGCACGGCCTCAAAGAGTCATTCGTGAGATATAAAAATTTGAGCATGCCATATGAACGATGGATCTCCCTTAATGACACACTCAGCGATAAAGACAGGGATGCCATAAGTCGGCATATATCAAAGCTTTCAAATCATCCGGTTATTTCCGTGATTATGCCCTGCTGCAACACTCCTGAAATGTGGCTGCGGCGCTCAATCGAATCGGTGCGCAGCCAGCTGTATCCTTACTGGGAACTCTGCATTGCTTATTATCCATCTGCAATGCCGCATTTACGAGCTCTGCTTGAAGAATACACAAGGCTGGATGAACGTATACGGTTGTCGCTCCATGAGCAATGTAATGCAGCTGTTGCGTCCAACAGCGCGTTGAGTATTGCCGAAGGTGAATTTTTAGCATTTCTGAACCACAACGACGAACTGCCTCAGCACGCACTTTACACAGTTGCAGTCGTACTTAATGAAAAACCGTTTCTAGATCTGATATACAGCGACGAAGATAAAATAGATGAAAACGGCCTGCGCTTCGACCCTTATTTCAAACCGGACTGGAACCCTGACCTGTTTACCGCGCAAAACTTTGTCAGATACCTCTGCGTTTACCGTGCCGAAACCGTTCGCGCTTTAGGCGGATTCCTCGGAGATTGCAAGGAATCACAGGACTGGGATCTGGCACTCAGGGTCACTGAAAGTATCCCTGCATCACACATTCATCACATCCCGCATATCCTTTATCACTGCCGCACAATCCCCCCGGCTAGCAGTATGATGCAAAATGAAAAACCCCGTGCAGATCATGATGTCATAAAGATGCTGCAGGATCACCTGAACCGGACTTCACTTGAAGGAAATGTAATTCGTGACATTTCGGGTAATGCACGAATCCAATATTCTATTCCATCACACATCCCAACGGTATCAATCATTATTCCTACATTCAATGGTCTGTCTCTTCTATGTCGCTGCATAAAAAGCATAAAAAATAAAACCCTTTATTCCAACTATGAAATAATAATCGTAGATAATCAATCGGATGACAGCAATACCCTGGACTACTTGAATTCTCTGGAAAAGTCCGGAATTGCACGTATTCTCAAGTACAATCATCCTTTCAATTATTCAGCAATTAATAACTTTGCTGCTGAAAAGGCCGGCGGCGAGTTTCTCTGCCTTATGAACAATGACATAGAGGTCATATCTGAAGATTGGCTTAATGAAATGTTAGGCCATGCGGCTAGACCCGGCATCGGAGCAGTGGGTGCCATGCTTTACTATCCGGACAATACGATTCAACACGCCGGAGTGATATTACTTGAAAGCGGGGTTGCAGGACATCTATATGCCGGGAAAAAGCGTGGTACCGCCGGGTACCACGCACGTACCTGTATGACGCAAAATCTCTCTGCAGTTACTGCGGCCTGTCTTTTAATACGTGCATCTACATACAGGGATGTTGGTGGTTTTGATGAGGATAATCTCCCAATTTCATTTAATGATGTTGACTTCTGCCTAAGGGTCCGGGAGAGAGGATTCCGTAATCTATGGACCCCGTTTGCGGAGTTTTATCATAACGAATCTGCGTCCCGCGGGTCTGACGATAACAAAGAAAAAAAAGAGCGCTTTCAGCGTGAAACTCTCCATATGCTTGCCAGGTGGAGTCATGAGCTTAATAATGATCCGGCATACAACCCGAATCTTATCTTCTATTACGGATGGCCTTACCTCGCACCTGAACCGCAGGTTAAAAAGCCATGGATTCCTTACTTAAAAAAAGAAGAAACATCAGAAGGTTTTTGAAGAACATCAGGTTCTGCCCAAAGGTCTCCATTAACTATGAGAATTTCAATCGCGCTCTGCACGTACAATGGCACCCGGCATCTGAATGAGCAGCTGTCAAGCATAGCTGCACAGACAAGACTTCCGGATGAAATTGTTATCTGTGATGACTGTTCCGGTGACGGGACATGGGAAATGCTTGAAGCATTTTCGCAAAAGATCGCCTGCCCGGTAATTTTTTATCGCAATCAGAATAGACTGGGGTCCACAAAGAATTTTGAAAAGACCATCGGTCTGTGTTCCGGTGACCTGATCGCCTTATGCGACCAGGATGACGTATGGTTTCCGCATAAACTTGAAATAGTGGAACGCAAATTTCTTGAGTCCCCTGATCTTGATGCCGTATTTTCCGATGGGGAAATAGTCGGTGAAAATCTGTCACCTCTCGGTTATACACTTTGGCAACATACAGGTTTTCATCCGGGCAAGCAGAAAAAAATGGAATACGGCTACTCGCTGAAGGTGCTTCTGAAGCATGTAGTCGTAACCGGAGCGACACTAGTTTTCAGAAGCAGCCTGAAGGAATATATCTTGCCTATCCCTTCCGGGTGGGTTCACGACGCGTGGATAGCTCTCCTGGCATCCACCAGAAAAAATCTTGGCATTGTTTCCATACCCCTGATTCTTTACCGTCAACATGGAGAAAATCAGATTGGAGCAAGGTATCGCGGACTCGCCGAGCGTTTTAATGAGTCATTGCATATCAATCGCAGGGATTATTATGCCGGTGAGTTATCACGCTATGAAGAAGCATTAAAAAGGGCTTCTTCCGGCATAAATCCGGTGAGCGCCGAAGCCTTGCAACTATTGGAAGCCAAACAACTCCATCTTAAAAAACGCGCCGGATTACCGGCATCCCGCCTGCTGCGCATTATTCCGATTCTGATCGAACTTTTATCTCTCAGATACCATCGTTTTTCATTCAGCTGGCAGGTTGCGGTGAAAGATCTGCTGCTGCCCTCATAATGAAACCGTTACATAACGTTCACTTCACTTCGGGCAGGCCATGCTTTAAAAACATCCTTACCTTATAGGGTACCGGATGGAAAACCGACAGGAAACTCCGCAGACTGATGCGTCGCCTTGCCTGTATAGTCTTTCGCAGCCTCGCCAGCCTCGTATATCCGGAAAAGACCGCCCCGATAGACGGCAGGTATATTCTGCGCAGCAGCCTGAAATCAAATTTGACCACAGAAAGCGTGAGTCCTTCAATCAGTAAAAGCAACAGGTGCAATGGAAAAATCACTTGAAAAAGTGGCAGTGGATAGATCAATGCCATAACAAAACTTTTATTGCGTTCACTCAATGCCCTTCTTTTAATGCTTGTAACCAGCTTACCCGAGTCAACCTTCCCGCCTCCCAGACTTTTTCCTACCCAATGCTTAAATCCCGAATCAGGAAGTACTCTTACAGGATATCCCGTCAATTTTGCCAGGCAGCATAAATACATATCCTCGGCGAGCGTTTCAAACCATTCAGGAAACCCTCCCAGTTCCTCCCACAAACTCTTTGGGAGCCATAAGCACGCCCCCATTACCATCCCTACATCAGCAACACTTATATTCGTGTTCGGAACGGGATTTAAAAAGAGATCAAACAGGCTTCCCCTATCTATCAGCTTCCCGGTTTCCATATCATACTGCGGCAGGCCTGTTATCATTGCCTCTTTCCTTGATTCAGAATAACTGTACAGCTTTCCCAGCGCATCCGGCAACAGGCAGGCATCATTGTTGAGAAAAAGTATGTATTTACCTCTGGCTTTGGCTGCCATGCGGTTGTTGCTTATGCAAAAACCGGCATTTTCCGGGCTCTCAAACAGAATCACTTCTGGATGTTTTTCATGTATGATTCTCACGGAATTATCGGTTGAGGCATCATCATGAACAATTATTTCGACAGGATATGCGAATTGCTGATTTTTTATTGAATCTATGCATGCAGAGATTACATCTTCACCGTTATAGTTTGCAACACATACGGAACATACCGGTAAATATGCAGAAGATGGGAAATCGTTAATATCGGAGCAATTATTATTCATTGAAGCTCCCCGCAGCAGGCTACGGGGAATCTTCGACCGTAAGGAATAGCGTCTGTTTCTGATTCGCTCGCTAATCCCGCTGCAAGCAGCGAGGAATGCGCTCTCTGTTTCGGTTCATAAAATAGTTTCATATAAAATGGGATCCGCGCAACGTATTGTTCACCCTATGATCATAATCAGATCGCCGGTGTTAACCTGGGCCTCTTTTTGAACATTTATCTCTCTTACTGTTCCTGTGATGTTAGTAACAAGGTTATTCTCCATTTTCATGGCTTCCATAATAGCCACTGTATCACCGGCTTCAACGCTATCCCCGACTTTTACCATGATATCCAGAATCAAGCCGGGTATTGGCGCTACAACGGAACCAACTCCCGCAGGAGCAGATGCCCTTGCTGCCGGAGCAGGAACATACGGTTTAGTTGAAACAGGGGGGCTCACAGGCTCTGGAGCAGAAGTCTGGACGGGTGCGGTAACAATTCCGCCATTTGAGTTACCATAGTCTTCGATTATAACCTTATATGGTTTACCATTTACTGTAATCTGAGCCGTTCCTCCGGTTAATTCTCCTACCTCTATCTCAAAACTCATATTGTCGACATTTATTTTATACACCATAGCAAATCCTCTCAGGATAATAAGATTAAAACCAATTATGTGTTGCGGTTAAAGACAGTGAATCTGTCACTTATAATTCTTTCACGGCCTTGCTTTGACCAGGTTGATTCCGCCTCAGGCAGGAAAATTCCGCTCATTCCTGATTCTCTACCGGCGGACAAATGCATTTTAAGGGCAACCGCAATTGCAGCCGCAGTTTTCAAACGGATACTTTTTTCGTCAACAGAAGGAATGCCTTCAACAGAAATGGCTTTCCCTTTCTTTTCAGAACGCACGCCTTCTCTTTCATCCCCGTTATTTTTCACTATCCTGCTGAATATTTTTCCTGAAATTACCAACCCGATCATCAGTATCGAAAGAACAAGGAAAATTCCGAAAAAACGTATAAAAAGAGTTCCCAAAGCATAACCCCAAAAGGAATCCTTGGGACCACCCAGCAGAGTTATCCGCCCGTCTATCACCCCATCCATGTCGTATGGCCCACCGTCTCTTGCTTTAACTACAAGCTCATAAACCCTGTCTGGATGGATGATTTTTTGAGCTTCTGTATTTATCCATGGCTCATTCGGCTTCTGAGTTACCACCCAGAACTCTGTTGAACCGCTAAAAAAATTTGAAAAAAGATGAATGGAGGTCTCTGAGCCCTGTTCTACATTTTCCAACTTAATTTCAAAAAAGCTTGATTTGTAATTTTTTATATCCAGTTCAGGTCGTTGTAAAGCCTCGAAATCTATACCGGTTATATTTACCAGCTTCCCTCCGGAAGCTTTGAAGTCAATTATAATACTGGTGCTTTTAGCTCTTGGAATAAATTTTGCGCTTATCTTATCCTCTCCGACAGTAAACTGCGGTTTAGGCTTTTCAATATCCTCCCCTGATGTGGCAAATGAATTTGAAGGATACAATAATATGCAAACCAATAAACCAAAGGAAATTATCACGTATTTAAACAGAGCATAAAACTTTATATTTTTTACAGTCATGATCTCCTCCCCCTATTGGAACATAGCTATAAACATCCCTGCTGCTGCAGCACTACCTATTACACCGGCAAGGTTTGGTCCCATGGCATGCATAATCAACCAGTTGTCTTTATCTGCTTTGAGACCCTCCACATGGCTGACCCTTGCAGACATTGGCACGGCTGAAACTCCGGCAGAACCTATGAGGGGATTTATTTTTTCCTTTAAAAACAAGTTCATAATATGCACTGTCAGGATACCTCCAAAAGTACAAATCACAAAATCAACCAACCCAAAGGTAAAAATAAAGAGCGGTTTCCAGGTAAGAAAAACTTCCGCCTGCATTGTAGCTCCAACAGATAAACCTAAAAATATTGTAACGATATTCATCAGTGCATTCTGGGCAGTATCCGAAAGTCGCTTAACAACTCCGCATTCGCGCATAAGATTTCCGAACATGAACATACCCATAAGAGGTGCAACGGCTGGAATTAAAAGTACTATCAGCACTGTTGCAACAAGCGGGAAAAGAAGCTTTTCCCTTGGCGAAACATCCCTTAACTGTCTCATCTTTATCTTTCTCTGCTCGGGAGTGGTCATCAGCCGCATAATAGGCGGCTGAATCAAAGGCACCATCGCCATGTATGAATAAGCGGCAAGAGCATTAGCCCCAAGAAGATGAGGAGCCAGCTTTGCTGTAAGATAAATAGTGGTAGGACCATCCGCGCCGCCTATAATACCGACAGATGCAGCTTCCTTAAGAGTAAATCCGAAAAGCAGTGTGCCGATATATGTAACAAATACTCCGAGCTGGGCACCAGCTCCGATAATAAGCGTTTTTGGATTGGAAATGAGGGGTCCGAAATCGGTCATAGCCCCAAGACCAAGGAAAATAACACAGGGTATGATTTCCCATTCAATTCCATACTTATAAAAGGCTCTGATAAGTTCAGGGTTGCCATGTTCGGTGAAGCCCATAAGCGGAGTCAGCGGAAAATTGACCAGAAATATTCCAAAACCGATAGGCACGAGAAGCAACGGCTCATATTCCTTTGCGATTGCAAGATAGAGGAAAAAAAGCCCTATGCAGATCATAATAATTTCCTTGAAGGTAATGCTCGGAATGCCCGTCTGTGTCAAAATAATATTTTTTATAAGCTCTAAAACCTGATCCCAGGACATATCGGTTACTCCTTTTTAAAGTGAGATATTCCTATGTTTTTTAGTCGGATTAATATCCTGTTTCGTTCGAACTGTTTACAATGCCTGAATTATTTTAAGCACAGGTTTTTATCCTGAAACAGAACAAAAAATCAATAA
>JAHJJB010000189.1 GCA_018823005.1 Pseudomonadota bacterium
AAACGATATGTTTCTCGCAAAAGCTATAAAGGACTCCAACAATGTAGTCCTTTCGAGGGTTTCAGCTTCACATGCGGGAGAGATTCTGCCCCTCCCGATTTTCGAAGAGGGGATGATCGGCGATGGTTTTATCGACGTTCCTCTTGACGAAGACGAAATATTAAGAAAAATCCGCTTCTTAAACGCAAAACCGCTTCCGGACGGAAACCTCCAGTTGTCTCCGGCTTTCTCTCTGGAACTGGCAAGATCCTTTTTCAACATAGATTTTTTTCTCGATTTTTCTGAGAAGGACTATTTTTTAATAGGATCGCAGGATGATAAAAAATTAAGATTGCCTTACCCGGAACTTATAATCAACTACAAGGGTGATTATACATTATTCCAGCAAATACCCTATGCCGACGTTGTGGCGAACCGTTTTCCCGGCAGCAAAGTGAAAGGTAAAATCATTTTATTCGGAAGCAGTCTTGCAGCGCAGAAAGATTTCTTCAGCACCCCGTTCACAAGATTCCAGGATCCTGTCAAAAATTATAAAGACAAATTCGGGACCGTAGTTGATGAGGTTCTGGGTGTAAAAGATCCCGGAGTATCCTGCCATGCTTATGCCCTTGAAACAATTCTGAGCCAGGAATTCATTAAACATATATCAAGGAATATCGTTATTCTTTTAACAATAATACTTGGTGCAGCAGGTCTTGTTTTTTATATTCCGGCAATAACTTTCATGTGGGAGGCACTTATTCTGTTTGCAGGCCTTTTTGCAATAACCGCCTTTTCCCACCTTTTATTCATTAAAAATCTGATCTGGTTGGATATTGCACCATTTCTATGCATATTAATATGCCAGTTTGTCTCTGGGGTCATGCTCCAGAAAAATTTCGACAAAAAGAGAACTGCGCATGTAACAGGTCTTTTCGGGCGCTATGTTTCCCCTGGCGTTGTTGACAACATCATCAAGGGAGACATCGAAACCACCCTGAAAGGACAGAGTCAGGAGTTGTCGATCCTCTTTTCAGACTTAAGGAACTTTACCACCCTGTCGGAAGAGCTTGGCCCAAAAGATACAAGCATTCTGCTGAACACATATTTTGACGCTATGATCCCGATTGTTTTTAAACATAAGGGAACTCTTGATAAGCTTATTGGAGACGCAATCATGGCCTTTTTCGGAGCACCCGTCTCTTTTGCCGACCATCCCGAAAAAGCAGCGGAAACAGCTCTTGACATGATGGCAGCATTAAAAAAACTTAAACTGATGAATGTCCGCGGAATGGACAAATTAAACCTTGGCATTGGTTTGAATACAGGAACGGTAACAATAGGGAATCTGGGCAGCAACGAATTCATGGATTACACTATTATTGGAGATGCCGTTAACCTCGCGTCACGTCTTGAAGGTTTAAACAAAATTTATGGCACAAACATTATGGCCAGCGAGTTTACCGCTCAGGCTCTCGGCAATAAATTCCTGCTCCGGGAAATTGATATTGTGAGAGTAAAAGGAAAAGAAAATTTTGTTAAGATATTTGAGATTGCCGGTTTTGCCGAAAATGCCGGCACGCGGATATCAGAATCGATAAACGTATTTCATGAAGGGCTTTCTGAATATAGAACAAAAAAAATGGGATAACGCTCAAAATTTATTCAAAAAAACCCTTGAACTCAGCCCGTCCGACGGCCCTTCCCTTCTTTATCTAAAAAGGATAGACAAATTCAGGCTCTCCCCTCCCCCCGACGCCTGGAATGGTACCGCCATATTTGAAAGCAAGTAAGATTTTAAGCGTTCCGGACAACCCCCGCTGCCCGACATTGCTTCACTGAAATAAATCTTCCAGTACGAGCTTCAGCTCCTGTTTTGATCCGGCTCTTATAACTTCGATGCTGTACTCTTTGCCTGATTCTTCAAGAAAGAGGTTCCGCACTCCGATTATTCCGCCGAAAGAACCGGCATCCGTGCCGTTGATTCTTCGTATTATATCTCCGTTCATAAAACCTGCTTTATCGGCCGGAGTCCCGGGTGCAACAAAGACAATTTCCGGAAGACCCTCATCAGTACTTCCGATTAATAAACCGCTTTTGTCTGCCGGAAACTTCGTTTCAAAATCTTTCCCCTTTCCAAGTATCACCTGCTGTCTTTTGTAATCTAGATACACTGTAAAATGACGGAGCAGGGAATTTCCGATGTTCCCGATAATTTCCTTGCTTATGTTCGACCCCTTGCCCTTGTCGAGCGGTATGTTTATCAGCGGATATAAAACTTTAAAACCGCCTACTTCAAACGATTTAAACTGCGCTGTTCTTTCCCTGTGCTGTCCCCCCAGATCAGCGCTTAACCTGTCAACACCCCTCAAATTCAAAAGATTATTTTCATCGGCGTAAGGGTAATGAAATGATACATCAAAGGCTCCAAGATCAAGGGTCCATTTTCCTGTATATTTTCCATCCACAGCAGCAGGAATACTGAAGATTTTATTCCTCAGGGGCGCGTCAATGATCCTGCCCTCTCCCGCATATTTAAATTTATCGGGATGATAAAAGGATAAAGTCCTTGCGGCATAATCTATTTTTGTCACAAATCTTGACACAAAATCATGTCCAAGGATGCCAACTATATCAGAATCGTAAAATCTGTCTGAAAGACCTTTATATGAAAAGACCTTCTGGGGATTAAATTTTATGCCACTGACCTGATATGAAGGCAGGGTTACAAAGGAGAAATCAAAGAGACTTGCAATGCCGAACCCTTTAATTTCTCCCTCCGGTTTAAGTCCAAGGCTTAAACCGTATTCAGCATCGATAATTGACATGCTTGCGCCATTATCAAACAGCCAAAACCTTGTTTCGGAATTTATAGTCACAGGAATATAAATGCTGTTTTCGATAAAGGTAAAAGGGACATTCTCTGAATTTTCTCCGTTTGAAAACGCGAAATCCTCAACATCGTTTTGGGGGATGGAAAATAGAGCCTGGTCAGCTCTAATATTAAAGTCATATTTTGTCAGCTGCAGGGTTTCTTTCTTCTCTCTCGGAAGAATTTCAGTCTCTTCATGAAACGGATGTATTACTCCGTCTATTTCGCGGTAATCTGAAAAAAGAGTGTGAATCTCGACATCCGGCTGTTTGATTATTGCCTTAACGAGATAAGAATTCTCTTTATTGAAAAAAAAGAATGTGCTGTCTTCATTTATGATATTTGCCATTTTAACAACATGGCAGTCAATTCCCCCCGCTTTTTTATCACCTTCATATGTAAGAATAAAGTTTTTTGAATCATCATCAACATGGTCAAAAACTTCAAGCAGGGCTTTCACCCTTCTACGTTTAAGAGTATCGTCGTCTCTTTGAATCTGGACTTTTCCGTTTGGGTCAACAGTCCAGCTTTGCCGGCCGTCATCGCCAAAAATCTGTTTTATTACCCCGTAGTCTTCTTCAAGGCGATATTTCAGAGGTATCTCCTCCCACTGCCGAAATGTGCCGTTAAGCCCGTCGAATGTGATTGCTCCTTCAATATAACCGGATTTTATTTTTTTAAGCTTTTCGAGTCCTCCGATCACTTCGTAATGTTTCAATAAAATCCCGCGTGGATCGGTCAGGCTCTCTGCGGCATGGCAGGTCAAGGCAGAAAGCATGAAAACCAGAATTAATCTCGTAATAACCCGTTTTATAGAAATCATTTTTTCAAATCTCCGATTGTTGCCAGTTATGTTAGCATAAGATGTTTTTCTCACCAAATAAAATTCTGGGCTCATAAAATTGATGGGCTCGCAAAAAGTCCATCAACAGGCCGAGGGCGGTTAAGCCCCGGCCTGGGGTGAGGGTGGAACCGCTTGAATTTACTTCAAGTGGCGGGAGAGGGGAAACCCTTCCCCGCCAAGTAAAAAGTCGTTTTCTGACTTTTTACGAAGGTATAAGAATTGACGCTCCAGAAATAATAGAGTAATGACCTGTATCATTATTATTATTATTTGGTTCCGGTTATGCCGGGTCAGGATCAAACATGATTAATAAAAACGATGTAATTGAAAAGGCTTATGAATGCGGTTTCGGGGATATCGGTTTTACCTCCGCCGAACCCTTTGACTCGCAGAAGGAACTCCTGAAGGAAAGAGAAAAATATTATGAACCGCTATTCAAACTCGGGCTTGACCTTATTGCAGGCACTGATCCTAAATCCGTTCTTCCGGAGGCAAAATCAATTATTGTTCTGATGGAAGTATATTTTAAAGAGACGTTTCCCAAATCAATGGAAAATCATTTCGGCCGGTGTTATCTTGATGACGACAGGGTTACAAAGGACGGATTATCAAAAAGAATCAAATCGTTCCGCTCTTTTCTCAGAGATAACGGCATAAACTCCAAGGTTCCGTTCAACCTCCCGCACAGGCTCGCGGCTGCGCGGGCCGGAATGGGGAGCTTTGGGAAGAACTGTCTGTTTTATTCAAACAAGACGGTTCGCAGGGGTTCATGGGTCCTTCCGATAGCAGTGGTGGTTGACCATGAATTTACACCTGATGAACCGACTCTTTCGGTTGGATGCCCCGATTGGTGCAAAAACTCATGTATTATCGCATGTCCTACCGGAGCTTTAAAAGGACCCCGTAAAATTGATCCTTCCAGATGCATATCTTTTCTGACTTACTACGGTGAAGGCATAACTCCGTTGGAGCTTCGTGAACCAATGGGCTTATGGGTATATGGCTGCGATCATTGTCAAAATGTCTGCCCCAGAAACGCGCCATGGTTAAAAAAAGAGCTTCCTCTTAACAGGAAAGTTGCTTCAATCGCAGGCGACTTCAAACTTGATAAACTGCTGCACATGGATAAGCCTTATTTCAACAGTAAGATATGGCCGCACATGTTTTATATGTCAGACATCGATATATGGCGGTGGAAAATGAATGTGGCAAGAGCTATGGGAAACAGCCGTGACGATGAATATATTCCGGATCTTCTGACAGAATTTTATAATAATGATGACGACAGAGTATTAGGCATGATTTCATGGGCGCTTGGACGTATAGGCAGCCCGAAAGCTAAAAAGGTATTGGATGATATTCTTCTCCGAAGCCATGGGATGGTACGTGAGGAAGTATTGTATGCAATGGATATGTTTTAAAGAGGTTTCATTCCTTTGCACATAATCAGAGGAGTATAGGTAAAACGCCGCGGATCAATTAGAAAACTCTTGAAATCATTGATAAATGCCTCACATCCTCCTGGATAATCACTAAATAAATCCTCAAACCTTTTTACGATAATTTTGGTCTTCTTCATCCAGTTGAAAAAGTCTTTCTCCTCTATGGAACCAAAAAAGAGGTGATGCGCCATAAGATTAACCTGGATATTACTAAATCCATGATCAAATAAATATGAATATAACTTCCGACCCGCATATGCATCAAAGTTGCATTCTTCCTCCAGCCGTTTCATTAGTTTTGGCAGGAGATCCTGAATCATCGGAGGCAGTTCATGGTGGCTGAGGCAATTGTAGTCAAGATCGAGCAGACAGAGATAACCTCCCGGTTTCAGTGCCTCACTCAAATTTCTGACAATATTATAGCTCTCTTCCCGGAAATATTCGAGGACGAACCGAACCCAGATCAGGTCGAACTGACCGATACCGGTTAATGGCTCCTTTAAATTGCAGACTTTAAAATCAATTCCTGATTGCCGGCAATAATTACTCTTTGCGTGGGAAATGCGATCCAAAGATAAATCTATACCGACAGCACTTCCTCCCGGCTGTACCATTTCATAGAGAATAGACGTGGTTTTTCCGGGACCACATCCCATATCAAGGACCCTCATGCCGGGTTTTGCTCCGCACCAGATGGCCTGCTGACGGACTGATTCAGGATCTGTCTTGATCTCCAGCCGAAATGTTTCCTCTGTACTTTCCATAAGATATGTATCAGAGGTTTTGAACAGGAATGCTTTTATATTTTCCATCTCGGAATCAAGCTTGCTTCCGGAATCTTTTCCTTTATTTAATAAGGAATTAAGTTTTTTATTCAGGAGGATTTGCTCATATTCCGTTCCTTCAAAATGTTCTGTTAATGCTTTGTCTGTTCTCATATTATCTCCATGCAACAGTGGAACGCGCTCAATGTTCCGGTTCAAACTCAATAATCGGCCATCTTGATCATCAACAGAATAATTAATTAATAATTGCTGCCTGACATTACACTTTATTCAACATATGTCAATAAAAATTTATATAATTTACATATAATTACAGATAGATACATCATGTAGTGGTTTCTGTTAATACTTTAACAACAGGTTGTGCAAGAATTAATTAATTCCCTATGATTTTCCCTTGAACCGCAATATCATGAGCATTTCCCGCTTCCACTCAATATAAATCTTATCTGCAATGAACATGCACTATATATTGTGGTTAAATTATCTTGACACACAAGAGCCTTCTTTATATAATCAGTTGGCCATAGATTCGATTGTTATTAAAGGTTGTGATAGAGCAATAAACAAAACAGTCTTTAATAAACGCTGTTATTCCTACTCTTTTCAGTTAATTGAAGCAAAAGTCGGGACATTATGAAAAATGGTCTTGTATACTGAAGATTCAGATAGGGCGGAGAAGTCTTAACATGGATCTTGAAACAAGGGAGAGCCTCTTTGGGCTGAATAAAATCGCTCCTCCGCGTTTTTTTCAGCATGAAAATCTGATCAAAACCTTCGAAGCGGCAAAGACTCTTGATCAGACGGAACTGATTAACACCATCAATTATTTTCATTTTACAGGCAGCCCTCTTTTTGTTCTCTTACAGCACCCGGTCTATCAGGACAAACTTCTCGCAAAAGCTCATCCCGAACCCTGTTTCGACAATCAACTGACCTGCCGTTGGGATGAATCCTACTTTCAATACAAATTAGAACCATATCATGCCCTTCATCTGGTCATCATGCACAATCAGTCCATGATCGTCGCTCCTATCAAGATTTTGAGCAGCTGTGAAAGCAGCTTCATGATCCGGTTGCCTGAGAACAGTTTCGTCCTGAATCAACGCCAGGTCAGACGATATACCTGCAGGGGTGTCTTTGCTGAATTGATTCAAAGCGATTTTGTCGCCAGGGGTGAATTGATAGACTTCAGTTCCGGAGCATTCCGAATCAAGGCAAACTCGGAAGTATTTAAACATAATAACTGGTTCAATCCTGATGTTCCGGCATCAGTCCGCCTCTTTTCCAATGAGAAAATAATCTATACAGAGTTCTGTAAATGCTTGCGCTGGCAGGATGATCACAATATATCAAAAGAAATCGTATTTGCCGCTGAAAGCGATCATATCAGCCGTTTTCTGGCAAAAAAAATCCGTAATCCCCGGCGGCACATTTCTCCACCACTGGCCGCTGTATTTGAACATCCTTTCCTAAAGAAAAAAATTCACAGGGATATTTTAGATATTTCAACAACGGGTTTTTCCATAAGTGACAAACCTGAGGATGATCTGTTAATGCCCGGCATGATGATCCCCAAACTTTCCATTCTTATTGCCGGTCTCTCAATTGCAAATTGTGCTGCGCAGATCATATACCGGCGGATGGAAGAGAATAATATCCGTTATGGCATCGCAATTCTGGATATGGATATCCATTCATACAGTCGCATAAACCATGTTCTCGGAATCAATTCGGACCCTCAGATTTCTATATCCTCTGAAGTTGATATGGATGCTCTTTGGGAATTCTTTTTTCAGACAGGATTCATTTATCCTGAAAAGTATGCCTTTTGCATGGCTCATCGTGAGAGTTTCATTAAGACTTACAGGAAGCTCTATCAGGAAAATCCTGAGATTGCCAAACATATTACCTACGAAAAAAACGGGCGGATTTACGGGCATATGTCAATGATCAGAGCATATGAACGGACATGGCTCATTCATCATCATGCAGCAAGGTCTATGGGGAATAACAAGCTTGCCGGTTTTGTCGTATTGCGGCAGATGATGATTTTTTTACATGGCATGTATCAATTATCTTCAGCGAACATGGATTATGTTATCTGTTATTTCCGTCCTGAAAATAAATTTCCTGACCGTGTCTTTGGAGGATTCGCACGTGACCTGAACAATCCCCAGGCCTGTTCACTTGATCTCTTTTCTTATCTGACAATGCCTGTCGCACCCACTGAAAAAAGCCTTCCCCAGGGATGGCTTTTAAGAGAGAGCATACCTATTGATTTATGGGAACTGGAGCAATTTTACAAGAATACCTCGGGCGGCCTTCTGCTCAATATTCTCCGCTTTGGAGAGTCTCTTCCCGGCAATGACTCTTTGGAAAATATTTCCGAACGCCTCGGTTTTTTTAGAAGGTGGCGGATTTATTCTTTGATTCATCAGGATCATCTTAAGGCTGTTTTTATAGTCGATCAGTCGGATCTGGCGATAAATATGTCAGACCTCTTAAATTGCATAAAAGTTATTATTACTGATCCTACCGGACTGCCTTCGGAACTGCTTTCACTAGCTGTATCAAAACTGGGGGGCGTCTATCACCTTGACAAAGTTACTCTCCTCATTTATCCTGCTTCCCGTACCAAATCAGCCGGAATTTCTTATAAAAAGCAATACCAGCTTTGGATCACGGATATGCGTTACTCGAACCAATTCATGGATTACGTGCAAGGGAAATTCCGGATGCAGTATGTCTGACAGCAGAGCAGTTGAAATGGAGAGCAATGGAAGAAAACCCTCTATATAATACAAGAATAATAAAGAGCTTTGCTGAATATATAAGTAAACATCATCCCCAGCTTGATATGATGCCGATTCTGGATTACGCCGGAATCACGATCTATCAGCTTGAGGATGAAGGACATTGGCTCACCCAAACACAGGTTGACCGGTTTTATGAAATCCTTGTGAAAACAGTAGGAGATCCGGATCTTGCGAGAAAAGTCGGGCAATTCGCTTCGCTTTCCAAAGCGGGAGGGACACTATCACAATACACCCTCGGGTTCATGACTCCGTCCGCTGCCTATACTTTTTTAGGAAAACTCTACCCCCATATGAGCCGGGGCTCATCCCTTGAAACCAGAAACATTGGATCCAACAAGGTAGAAGTCATTGCTGTCCAGAATCCCGGCGTGACTGAAAAGCCTTATCAGTGTAAAAACAGGTTAGGAACATTTGAGGGTATCGCCAAGCTATTCACAAACGAACTGGCCAGAATTGAACATACCACCTGCATGCACATTTCAGGTGACCGCTGTATTTACAATATCACATGGAAAACAACACCATCATTTATCTGGAAAAGGATCGCCAGTTACAGTTACCTGCTTTGTTTAATCATCTGTCTATTCCTTTTTTTTGTGCTTCCGGGCGGTTACAGTACCCCGGCTATCTTGTCAATGATCCTGGTTGTCATGGGCATATCCTTATATCAGGTTCATCTGGAAAAGGATGAACTGGCGACGACTTTTAAAAATCATGGCGATACGGCGAGCAACCTCCTTGATGAGATCAATGCAAGATATAACAATTCCATGCTTGTCCAGGAGATTGGCCAGGCATCCTCCAATATTCTTAACATTGACAAACTACTTAAATTCACAATGGAGACATTTGAAAAGCGATTGGATTTTGATCGTGGCTTAATCATGCTTGCCAATCGGGAGAAAACCAGCCTGGTTTACAGGGTTGGTTATGGATACAGCCGGGATGAAGAGGCTTTGTTAATAAACACGGAGTTTCATCTTGATAATCCAAAATCGAGAGGACCTTTTATCGTTTCCTTTAAACAGCAAAAACCTTTTTTATTTAACAATCTTAGCGAGTTCGAGAAAAATATGTCGGCAAGAAGTCTCGAATTCGTGGTGAGAATGGGAGTCAAATCATTTATTTGTGTCCCAATTATATATGAGGGAACGTCTGAGGGTATTCTGGCTGTTGATAACCATCGCTCGAATCGACCGCTTAACCAGAGTGATATCAATCTTTTTTTAGGCATAGCTCCACAGCTTGGGATTAGCATCAATAACGCCAGATCTTACGAGTTGATTCGTGAAAGAGAGCAGCAGTTCAGGGCCCTGAGCGAAAACGCCCCCGACATAATTTATACACTCAATGTTAATGGAAGGTTTTTATACGTCAATCCTGCCTGGGAAAAAATTCTGGGTTATCAAAAAGAAGATGTTATAGGAATACCCTTTACAGATTTTATAAAAAAAGAAGCTGTGGAGAGATATATCTCTGCCTTTAATTATATCAGGGATGACAGGCAAACCATTGTTGATTTGTACGTCCCGATATTACATAAAGATGGTTCAGAACGTTTATTTTACATGAGTGGTGCTCCGGATACCGATTCTGAAGGAAATGTAATCGGTGTCGTTGGAATCTTTAAAGATGTTACAGAGCTAAAAAAATCAGAGTTCGAATTAAGGGGGATGAATGAAAGTTTAAGGCAGGAGATTGAAGAAAGAAAACTGGCGGAAGCAAAAAAAGCAGACCTCGAGCGCCAGTTACGGCAGGCGCAAAAAATGGAAGCAGTCGGGACTCTTGCCGGAGGACTGGCTCACGATTTTAATAATCTGCTGATGGGCATTCAGGGATATGCTTCCCTGATGCTGCTGAATACAGATGAAAGTCACAACAATTACGGAAAACTGAAAAATATCGAGAAGTATGTTGTCCGCGGATCGGACCTCACCAAGCAATTGCTTGGATTTGCACGGGGAGGTAAATACGAAGTCAGGCCTACCAACATGAATGAACTGATCAAAACAAGCTCTCATATGTTTGGCCGCACAAAGAAAGAAATATCGATTTCTACAGCGCTTGAAGACAAGATCTGGGGAGTTGAAGTTGACCAGGGGCAAATTGAACAGGTACTTCTTAACCTTTATCTAAATGCCGCGCAAGCCATGCCCGGTGGTGGTAATATATTTATTGAAACTAAAAATGTTGTAATCGATGAAAATGAAACACGGAGCAAATATTTCAAATCCGGCAAGTATGTCAGGATAATCGTGAAAGACACAGGCGTTGGTATTGATGAAAAGACAAAAGGGAGGATTTTCGAACCATTTTTCACAACAAAGGAAATGGGGCGTGGAACCGGCCTTGGGCTTGCCTCTGTCTACGGCATTATTAAATCTCATAATGGTTTTATCAATGTCGATAGCGAATTGGGCCATGGCAGTGATTTCATCATCCACCTGCCGGCCTCGGAAAAAGAGTCCAAAAAAGAAACCGTTATTGCTGAAAAGCTGTTTATGGGAAATGAAACCCTGCTTCTTGTTGATGATGAAGAAGATATTCTTAAAATAGGCTCCGAGATGCTCAACAGTTTGGGATATCAAGTTCTGCCTGTCAGGAGCGGAATCGAAGCGGTCAAACTATTCACAGAAAAAAAGGACGAGATTCATTTGGTTATTCTTGACATGGTAATGCCGGAAATGAATGGAACCGAAACGTTTGACCTCCTTAAAAAAATCCAGCCAGATCTCAAGGTGCTTCTTTGCAGCGGATACAGCCTGTCTGAAGAAGCATCCCAGATTTTAAATAACGGAAGCAACAGTTTTATACAAAAGCCTTTTGATATTAACAGAGTTTCTTCCAAAATCCGTGAGCTTCTTGACAGAGAGACTTTGACTGCGTGACCATCTTATCTTTGAACCCTCGAACACTTTTCATCAACTAACCGGGTTAAGAGCCAAAAATATCAATCCTGAATAGGGAGAAAGAAAAATGTTTGACTATCTTTTATCAGAAGAAGCATTAAAATTCAGGGAAGAAATACGAAGTTTTGTAAAATCGATCCCGCGCCAGATGATCCTCGATATGGACGCAGACAAAATCAGGTTTCCAAAATCCTTTTTAACCGAGGCGGGGAAATGCAATTTTATGGGTTGCCGGTACCCAAAAAAATGGGGCGGCAGGGACATGGACTGGGCCACAACAGCAATGGTTATGGAGGAAATCGGAACCCTAGGATATATATTTGCCTGTGTTTTCGGCGTAGGCGCCGAACTTGTATGTGATGCAATTATAAGGCACGGAACTGATGAACAGAAAAAAAAGTATGTTGCTCCATTGTTAAAAGGTGAAATCTTTGCGGCCGAATGCCTGACCGAACCCAGGGGGGGCTCGGATTTTTTTGGTACAAATACCACCGCTGAAGACAAAGGAGATTATTTCCTGATAAACGGTCAGAAGCGGTTCATTGTCGGAGCCGAAGGCGCCAATTACTTTCTTGTCTACGCCAGAACAAATCCTGCTGCAAAGCCACATGAATCTCTTACCTGCTTTATTGTTGACCGGGGACCCGGTGTTGAAACAAAGTATCTGTACGGCCTCATGGGATGCAGGGGCGGCGGAGCCGGAAGGCTGGTTTTTGAAGATGCCCGGGTGCCAAAAGAAAATATCGTCGGGAAGCTGAACGGAGCTTACGCCGTATTCAACACAATGATGATACCGGAAAGGCTCGGAACGGCCGCTATGACAATCGGAGCAGCAAGACCAGCTCTCGAAATTGCGACAGCCTATTCCATGAAACGAAAGGCTTTCGGAACTGTCATCAACCAGTTCCAGGGAGTAAGTTTCCAGATTGCGGAAGCCGCCATGCTTCTTGATGCCTCAAGATCGATGGTTTATACTACCTGCCGTGCCGTTGACACGAATCAGGAATCACACCTTATACGAAAGATGGTTTCCGAAACAAAAAAATTCGTAACGGAGTCCTGCCAAAAAGTTGCACATAATTCGATGCAGGTAATGGGAGGCATCGGCTATACAAACATTTATCCGGTAGAACGCATAGTAAGGGATTTAAGGCTTGCCTCCATATGGACAGGAACAAATGAAGTCATGTCATTTATAATTGCAAATGA
The DNA here is from genome assembly GCA_018823005.1 of Pseudomonadota bacterium. GTDB lineage: Bacteria > Desulfobacterota > Desulfobacteria > Desulfobacterales > RPRI01 > RPRI01. The sequence continues at coordinate 12,860 of JAHJJB010000189.1, forward strand.
ATGGTATCGGGAATACATGATAAGCAGAAAAGCAGGTTCATTAAGAGACTGTGAAAAAGATGCACCTGAATCAGATGCTGCTGATGAAAAAATCTACGAATAAACGTATTATAAAAAAACCATGAATATTAATGAAAAACAACTGTTCGGGGAAGTCGAGGCTTACAAGTTCGGTTTCGGCCCTGTAGG
>JAHJJB010000190.1 GCA_018823005.1 Pseudomonadota bacterium
CGGCTGATGCCGTATCAGTCAAGATTCAAACAAGAAAAACGGGAATAGCAAGAGATATATTACACGAAGCAGAAACCGGTGAATATAAAATGATTGTTGTCGGAAGAACCGGGACCAGCAAGTTTAAAGATCTGGTATTGGGAAGCGTGGCAAACAAGCTTATTGGGAATCTGGTGGATATTCCTCTCGTCGTGGTTGGTGGAAAACCAAATCCAAATAAATTCATTATAGCATTTGACGGTTCAAAAGCATCAATGAGAAGTGTCTCCAATGTTGCCGCCATGCTCAATAATGCCGACAGTGAAATAATGATATGCCACGTAATAAGGTCGATCGGCATAGAAATGATGGCCTCGAGCGAATTTTCTTTTCCGGAATTTGACTGGACTGAAACATGTGTGAGAAAAATAGAACCTGTTATTGAAGAGGCCAAAAGAAAGCTTGTTTCAGCCGGTCTTGATCCTGCAAAAATCTCCGGGAAGATTCTTACTGAAAAGCCAAGCAGAGCAGGTGGTATTATTGCCGAGGCAAAGGCAGGTGGATTTGGAACCATCGTTGTCGGAAGACGCGGACTTTCTTCAGTAGAAGAGTTCTTTATTGGAAGAGTAAGCAGGAAGGTATTACATATGGCTAAAAAAATGGCTGTCTGGGTGGTAAATTAAAATAAGTCTCAAGTCACCTGATGGGAAAATGGCAGGTAAACGTACTCCCTTCACCGATGCGGCTTTTGACAGTAACTGTGCCTTTTAGCTGGTCAAGTATTTCCTTAACGATGACCAGGCCCAGTCCGCTCCCTGCTTCCGTATATAATTTGGCGTTTTCGGCTCTGAAAAATTCTGTAAACAAGTGTGAGAAGGCTTCGTCGGGGATCCCGATGCCTGTATCAGTCACCTCAATCCGGATTTTATCTTCTTCGCTGCGCGCCAGGCTGACCGTAACCCTGTCTCCGGGTTGTGTATATTTTATGGCGTTTGAAATCAGATTTGAGAACAGATCGTCGAGCAGCCTTTCAGTTGCCGGTATGGCCGGCAGCTCATCATCAATCAGGAAGGCAATTTCTACAGCTTTTTCCCTGGCCTGGGTCTCAAAAAGACCTGACAAAGACTTCAATACCCTTTGGGCATGAACCGGGCGCAGGGCATCAAGGCTCAAATTGGCCCGGCTGATGCTCAGCCTGAGCAGGTCGCTTATCAGACTGTCCAGCATCTCCATGCGCTTTTTACACCGCTCGACTGTTTCTTCCTGCCTTACATTCATGGGACCAAGGTATCCATTTTTCAATACCTTTAGCATACTGATAACCGTATGCATCGGAGAGCGAAGCTGGTGTGCGCTTTTTTGTAGAAACCAGTTGCGATTGAGCTGTGTCTTGAGTTTTTCGATTTCATGCGCCGTCAGGTCCGACATCAACTCAAAAAACTGAACGTTGCTCTCCGTAAAAAAATGTTCTGCATCGCTGTAAACACAGAATACTCCGAGAACCATCTTGTCCACACGAAGGGGAAGGCAAATCATGGACGCAATTCCCTCTTTTCTGATATCTTCGGGATACTGAAAATAGTCCCGTTCCTCGATTTTCCCGATGGCGCAGACAGAACCTTCAATAATTTTCCGGTTAATCGGACTTTTTTGGATATCTATGCTATCCTTTGATTTAGTGTAATCTTCACTGAGTCCGTAGGTTGAGGCAAAGCGAAGCGTTCTCTTTTGTTCGTCCATCAATTTTATCGAGCACGCCTTTACCCCCATGATCCTCGCAGCCTGGCGGGTTGCAGAATCCATTAAGGCCTTGGGTTCCGAGCAGAGCCCCATTTCCTTGACCATCTCATAGAGGGCCGTATGCTTGCTGTTGCTTTCATCAAGCGCTTTGGATAACTGCAGCAGCTCTCTGCCTTTGGTTCTCAGGCTCAATTTGATGGTCGTCACCAGAAATGCCGTGACAAGGATAACTGTTCCCAGTGTAAAATACCGGAAGATGATCTCGTTCAGCCCTGATTCATTGGAGAACAGTGTATTATGAAACCATATCGGGTAGATGGGCACAACAGACCATTGCTGAAGCAAAAGGAGGCTTCCCATCACTAGGAAAACAAGAATTCCATAAAGATAGCAGCTGACCGGCGGAAGCAGGATACCGGTCAGTATGATATGGAATATGAAAAAATGCACGAGCGGGCTGTAAATACCTCCCGAATAGTAAACTGCCAGAAAAAGAGCCAGAAGATCGGTCGAGATCTGGACATGGGCAAAAAAACTGAATGATTGAACGTCCCGGGCATTAAAAACATGCGAACTGGTTAATGGAAGATCTTTTTGATATTTAAATGGAGGGACATATTGCCAGATCAACTTGAAAAGCAGATTGTTCATAAGGACGACGAAAATAACCAGGACCAAAGGGAGCGGTGGTAATGTCTGCCGGAAAAAATAAACTGCAGCGCAGCCTGCTAAACCTCCACCGGCCGCTATCCACCTCAACCGGATTAACCAGGGTAACCGTTCGATAAGCTCTTTGCGGAAGAACAACTGTTCTCTGATAAGCTCATATCCGAGTTGCACCGGCTTTGCCTCCTTCCGCGCAAGGAACAATATTTGACGGCTTCATAAAAAGTCAATTTATCACAAGGCACAAAGACACTAAAAAAATTATAATTAAAACAGTCCGGTATTTCTTTGTGTCCTCCGTGATCTTTGTGTGAGAATAGCTTTTTACGAATCCGTTATTGTTCCTTTTTACGCTCGGTGAGTATTTTCTCGATGACCGACAGCAATTCTTCCGGATCAATAGGCTTCTCTATAAAATGAGATACCGGCCATGATTCACCCAGTATGTGCTGAAATTTCTCGGGCCCCTGCTCAGCCATTGCCTGGGGAAAGGAGGTTGCCATTATTATGGGAATATTCCGGTATTCAGGGAGCTGTTTCAGTTTATAAGCCAGATCGAAGCCTTCGGTATCAGTCGCCATCATCACATCAAGGATGACAAGATCGGGGGGCTTTGCTTCAATTTTATCATACCCCTGCTTTCCATTATAGGCTACACGGACCCCATAATTGCATCTTTCCAGAATGATTCGTATTGACTGAACCAGATCTTTGTCATCGTCAATTATCAGAATGTCTTTTACTCCCTCCATGGTTTACTCCTTATGCAGGAAGATCCTGTATGAAAGTTGTTGTAAAATAATCCGGATGTCGGAATTTCATTAAGATATACCTGCTTTCATGCATCGTTATGACCCTCTCCGGCATGATCGTTTATTGCTTTTGCCATCTTTTCTGTTTTAAAGCCGCATCGGATAACCCGGGCTATTTCATCTGTTGCCCGGTTTGCGCCGTCTACCGCCGTCTGGCTTAATCCCTCACCGTAACTGAAATCACTTCCCTGAACCGAAACCATCCATGCCGGCGGACAACTGTTATAAACCAATCGGATCAGCCCCAACAAGGCATTTGCCGTCAGACTGTGGGCAATCCTGTGCATATCTGAAACAGGCCGGACCTCACTCCAGGAGAAGCCTCCCGGCAGAGGTCCCTGAGAAGCGTCTATAAAAATAACCGCGGTTGCCTCGCTCAGATCTTCTGCCAGTTCGGGTCCAAGCTGATGAAGCGACACCATGTTGACCTCTCCGACATCGCCGAAACGGCGCTTCAACTGATCGGCCACTTGCGGCCCTATACCGTCATCCCGGCGATGTTGGTTGCCGAAGCCTATGATCCATAAGTTAATCTTCTCTGCGTTCTGAAAGCCGTTCACTTATCAGTCCCTTTGCAACTGAACCAGCAATTGCCCTTCCTTGCTGTAAACCTTAACATGGAGCGGCATTTGACCCACGGCGTGGGTCGAGCAGGATAGGCATGGATCGTAACATCGGATTGCGCCCTCGATGCGGTTTAATATGCCTTCTCTCACCCGCCCCTCGCGAATATATTCCTTAGCCACCATACCAACGGATTGATTCATGGCCTGATTATTATGTCCGGTGGCCACAATCAGATTTACATCTTTAATAACTCCGTATTTATCCACCCGGTAATGGTGAATAAGTGTTCCACGGGGAGCCTCGATGACACCGACGCCTTCATTGTTTGAGACAGATGCGCGGTTTTGGATATCCGTACCGCAGATGGCTTCACTTTGCAAGAGTTTTTCAGCTGCTTCCAGGCAGTTAAGCAATTCGATCAGCCGAGTGTAATGAAACAGAAGAGTAGATCCGCTCAACCCGTCTCCTGTCTTCTCCCTGAAAGTCAGCAGCTCGGACTGGGCTTTGGGCGTGCTTAACGCATCGGCTATATTGATCCTTGCCAGCGGACCTACCCTGTAACAGCCTTGTGGAAATCCATGTTCCTTGAAATAGGGGAACTTCAGGTATGACCACTCCTCAACATGTTCTGCAATAAAGTTCAGGTAATCCTTTGGGTCAAACTCCACGCGATGGTTTCCGGAGCTGTGCTGGATCCGAAGTTTGCCGTCATACAAATCCGGACAACCGGCATCATCCACCAGGCCGGTCATTAGAGACTGAAAGTTTGCAAACCGATTGATTTCGGGTCGGTTTTTTTCCAGCCATTCCTTAATAAAGTCCAGAGCGGTATAACAGGCATCATAGGATGGTGCGAATCCCGTCAACAAATCATCGCGCTCTTTTTCTGCCAAACCGTTGATAACGCCACCCGGAATCGCATAGGCCGGATGAATGCTTTTACCCCCGAGGGCACGTATAACATCCTGGCCGAATTTTCTGAGCCTTATGCCCATTTTTGCTATCTCAGGATAAGCGCCTATCACTCCTACCACATTACGCTGCTCGGGGTCGGAGTCCCATCCAAAGAGCAGATCAGGGCTGGCCAGATAAAAAAAGTGAAGCGCATGGGACTGGATAAACTGCCCCATATGCAAAAGCCTTCTCAGCGCCACTGCTGTATCCGGAATTTTCACACCCAGAATGGCATCGCACGCCTTGGCCGAAGCCAACTGATGACTGACCGGGCAGATTCCGCAGATTCGCTGGGTGATAATCGGCATCTCCTCAAATGGCCGGCCCTGGCAAAACCGCTCATATCCCCTGAACTGGGTAACATGGAACTTAGCATCTTCCACATTACCGTCCGCATCCAGGTGGATCACAACCTTGCCGTGGCCTTCTATTCGGGAAATCGGATTGATTGTTATTTTTCTGTTGTCGCTCATGTAGTCGGTCTCCTCAATCAAAGTGCATCATGCTCGGTGGAAGGACAACTGGCATTCGTCCCTTCAGTATTTCAGTAAGGCAATAGGCAATCGATTCCGGAGAAGGGGGACATCCGGGAACATAGACATCCACCGCAACCAAACGGTTGACCGGAATCACCTGATCCAGAAGAACCGGCAATTCTTCATGGACTGGCAGGACCCCTGAAATAGTGCTGACAGTCTCCTGATAGCCGTAACGCATCAGTTCATTAACCGGAATTGCATTGCGCAGCATATTGATTCCGCCAAAAACCGCGCAGTCGCCCCAAGCAATGAGAATTTTGCAATGCTCCCTAAGATGAAGCGCGATCTCCTCTTGTTCCTTATTGCCAATGCCACCTTCTATTATTCCCACGGTTAGAGAACCAAAATCAAAATTCTTGAAGTCCGTTACCGGGCTCACGGTAATATCAATAGCCGCAAATACATCCAGAAGTTTTTCGTCCAGATCCAGGAAAGACATGTGGCATCCGGCACATCCTTCCAACCATACAGTAGCCACTTTGGGTTTTGACATTAATCCACCTCCATTGAACGATCTATAGTCCCGATAGCATTTCGCCGGTAACTCTGGCGCTTATGTCTTTCCACCTGGCATAGCTGGGATGAAATTCTGTGCGCTGCATCAGAGCCAGCAGAGTTTGCCATGACTCGCTCACCCCCTTGGGCCGCTTGAGTATTGCATGCAGGGTACGGATTTCCTTGCCGTCCAGGGAGGTATAAGTGCCTTCCTCCTCCATACAGGTTGGTCTCGGGATAAGAATATGGGCATAATCTCTAAGCGCTTCCGGGAAATAGGGTGTAATAACAGCCAGAAAGTCAAGTCCGCTAAGCCGTTCCATGAGCTGAGAACCTTCCAGATTCTCGTCATCCAGCAGCATAAGCCCGCGCCGGTATTTTTCATCCGGCGCTCCCGCGGATATTCCAAGTTTCAGAGCACCGGAGCTATTTCCGTCTGATTTGAGAATCACCAGCCGCAGCGCGTTCTCGGGCAAAATGCCTTTTACGAGTGAAAGAAGCATCAGATTGCGCAGACTGTCGGTCTGAGCCAGATTGGTAATGCCTTTCCCCGCAATTACAATTGGATTCCTGCTCTTAACAAAGGCATCAACTTCTGCCAAAAATGCCTTTTTTGCGGAATCATCCAGACCGGCTTGATTCAGGCAGTTTTGTAAATCTACTTTTTTCATTACTGAAAGAACCGGTTCCCAACCCGGCGATAACTGACCGGAATGGCTTTTTAACACCTGGGACAGAAAAGCCTCAAGTACCGGCTTTTCATTGCCCTCGGCCACCGGTATATAATCAGCGCTCCAGGGGCTGACCGTGTCGGTGTTTCCGATAACGACTGCTGTACTTCTTTTTTCGAGAATTGTCCTTCTTATCAGCCCTCCTATCAGAGGCTGGGTTTCAAAAGAGGGGACTCCGATTATCAAAATATGGTCTGCATCCTGTATGCGTTTCCAGGAAGCCTCTTTTAGACCCAGAAATGTTTTACCAAGCTCTTCCCAGGCGCCGGCCTGAGTTCTGAGGGAGCGCCCATCAAGTGTGTCAAGGTAATCAGCAGACCAGCCTTTAAGCATAAGATCCCGGAATATCATGAGATGCTCGTTGGCACATCGACTCGATACCAACCCGAACGTCCCTTTTTGCCTTAAACTCATATTGCTTTCAACCAAATCCATAGCCGCTTTCCAGGAAAACTTCTTCCATGTGCCGTCAGCTTCCCGTATCATTGGATAAAGCAGGCGTTTGCCTGGAGTTTTCAGAGGTTCAAAACGGCCTTTGACACATAATTGACCGCGCTCCGGCCCTATCTTTCCGGGTGTTATATGGCCTTCGATGCTTAGCAGTTGATTATCTTCGGCAACTGTCTGAGTTTCACACATCAGGCCGCAATTGGAACAAAAAGAATCCGAGGCGATACGCTTCTCTTTCTGATGTCCTTTCACCGAACGATGAGCCCTGTAGCGGTTAAAAATAGCTCCGGTGGGACAAACCTGCAGGCAAGCTCCGCAACCCATGCAGGAGGATTCACCCCGGCTCATATTAAGATCAAAAGCGATCTGATTTTGAATGCCTCGTCCCTGATAATTTAGAACGTAAGCGCCTGCAATTTCGTGGCAGGCGCGAACGCACCGGCCGCAAAGCACGCAGCGGTTATGGTCAATAGCCATATATTCACTCGTAATATCGGTCGGATATTGCTCATAAGATTGAGGCACTGTAAGATGATCCATCTGCAGTTCGTAAGCCAGCGCCTGCAGTTCGCAATCACCGCTCTGAGAACAGAACATGCAATAGTGGTTGCGTTCAGCAAACAGAAACTCCAGAATCGTTCGTCGTGCGGTAATGATATTGCTGTTGTTCGTGACGACATTCATTCCATCACGCACCGGCATAACACAACTCGCTGCCAGTTTGGGACTGCCGTCCACCTCAACCACGCACAGTCGGCATCCGCCCCATGCCGACAGCGCCGGATGATGGCACAGGGTAGGAATCCTGATATTGTTTTGCCGGGCGGCTTCCAGAATTGTCATGCCTTCCGGAACAGATAACTGGAGACCGTCAATGTTCACGTTTACCTGCTTTGGGCTATTTTCCATGTACATCTTTCTCCTTTGCGTATAAACAGCCTCTTTAAACTTAACGCATTAATATAACTGCATGTTTGCGTGATGAAAAGTTCATGATTCTCCGGCTTCAACTTCCTTAAAATTGCACTGGAGGCAGCGGCAAGCTTCTTCAAGTGCTGATCCAGGAGCAAACCCAAGTTCAACTTCTCTAAAATCTGTTTTCCGTTCTGCAGGATCTGCCTCGGGCATGGAGATCTTTGGTTTAACCTCGGCTTGCGCTTCAATAAATCCGGGAATTTCCATTACTTCCGACGGAGGAGATTCATAGGCTGGTTCCCCGTTTCTTTTCCGGATGGCTGCATCAATTTCCTCGGCGGCTCTGTGTCCGTCGGCAATAGCACCTATTACCGTATCAGGACCTCTTACAGCATCTCCGCCTGCAAATATCATCTTTCCAGCGGTTCCGGTCTTTTTGCCGGGTATAATTTCAATCAGTCCCCTGCGGCTTATTCCTACACCAATATTACGGATATCATCACTAATATCAAGTTGTTGTCCTATAGCCATTATTACATGATCGGTTTCCAGTACAAATTGGTCTCCGGGCGCAGGAATCGGCTTTCGCCTGGCACTGGAGTCAAATTCCCCCAGAATCATGCGCTGACAGATGAGCTTTTTCAACGGATTTGCCGTTTGTTCAAACCGCAGAGGTGCTCCCATTAAGCATATGCTGACCCCCTCATGTTCTGCCGCCGCAATTTCATCAGCCTGAGCCGGCATGTCTGCCTTCTGACGACGGTAAAGAATGGTCGCATCTTCAGCCCCAAGTCTCACAGCGCAGCGTGCTGCATCTATAGCCGCATTCCCGCCGCCCACAACAACAACACGCCGGCCGGTATATGGATTACGATCAAGATTATACTCCCTGAGGTACTCTACCGCACCGGTCACCGTGACTCCTTCGATGCTTTGCATTTCAGTAGCAGAGCTTTTCTGAGCGCCTATGGCCAGATATACACCTTCGAATTGGGCTGCAATCTCCTCCCACGCAATATCCCGGCCAATGCATGTGTTTCCCCTGAACTCGACTCCCAGATCGAAAATGGCCTGAATCTCCATCCGGAGCAC
>JAHJJB010000191.1 GCA_018823005.1 Pseudomonadota bacterium
GAATTTTATGCACTGATCAAGACACATCATTATATCCGAACCTAAGGATATCTGGATTTCAACAGCCTTTTCGGGTGTAAGAGTATGGCTCGATCCGTCAATATGGGACTGGAATGTGTATCCTTCATCCGTTATTTTTGAAAGCTTTGCCAGTGAAAAAACCTGAAATCCGCCGCTGTCGGTCAATATCGGCCCTTTCCAGTTCATGAAACGGTGCAGTCCGGAAAAAAGATCTATCACGTCGATGCCGGGCCTTAAATACAGATGATAAGTATTCCCGAGGATGATGCTTGCCCCTGCTTCTGCAATTTCCTCAGGAGATAATGATTTTACGGACGCCAGTGTTCCAACAGGCATGAACACCGGAGTTTCCACAACCCCGTGAGAGGTCTTCATCAGCCCGGCTCTTGCCCGGGACTCTTTCGATTCTGAAATTACCGTAAAATTAAACATAGTTATTGGTTCCTGGTTGCTGGTCTCTGTTTTATGGTTGTTTGTATCATAATTGTTGCCATCCGTACCCTCCACCCAGAAATATAAAAGTTCTGTATTATTTAACCAGAAACCAGAAACCAGAGACCAGAAACCATGAACCGTTTATTGTGCAGCAATAAACATCGCATCCCCATAACTGTAGAACCTGTATCCTTTATATATAGCCTCCCTGTATGCTGAAAGCACTTTTTCTCTTTCCGCAAAAGCCGAAACAAGCATAATGAGTGTTGACTTCGGCAAATGAAAATTTGTGATCATTGCGTCAACAACCTTAAAATTGTATCCGGGATATATAAAAAGGTCGCATTTTCCACTTCCGGCAATAACTTTTCCTGCGCTGTCGGATGAGTATTCGAGTGTGCGGACGCATGTAGTTCCGACCGCAACAACCTTTCCTCCGGCAGCTTTTGCCTTATTTATTGTATCAGCGGCATTTTCTGATATTTCAAACCGTTCTGAATGTATTTTGTGTTCCCTTATATCTTCAACACGTACCGGAAGAAAAGTTCCGTAGCCGACATGCAAAGTGATTTCAGCTATTCCGGCACCTTTTGATCTGATTGTTTCAAGCAGTTCATTTGAAAAATGGAGTCCGGCCGTAGGTGCTGCAACTGCTCCGTTATATGTCGCATATATTGTCTGGTAGGATGTTTTATCATCCCACGAATCATTGCTGTCATCATTACGCTTTATATATGGCGGAAGCGGAACATGACCTGTCTCATTAAGCAGATCCTCAAAATTGCCCGGGCATGAAAATCTGAGCAGGCAAATTCCCTCTTTTGCACTGATAATTTCCGCCTTTAATTTCTTTTGAAAGAAGATAAATGAACCCGGTTTAGGCGGTTTTGAAGATTTTACAAGGCACTCGCAGGTAAAGGCCCCTTTATCGGATTCCTCCCGTACACCTCCCGCATAATCCAGAATGAGTATCTCGGCTTTTCCTCCGGTATCCTTATTCCCGAATAACCGGCCGGGAATTACCCTGGTGTTATTGATAACAAGAACATCTTTTGGTGAAATGTAATCGCAAACCTCGAAAAATTCATGATGAGATATCTCTCCGGTTTTTCTGTCAAGGAACAGGAGCTTTGACCTGTCCCTGCACATAGCCGGTTTTTGCGCTATGTATTCTTCGGGAAGTTCATAATCATAACAGGACAGGGAAAACACTATTAACGCCTCCCCAGAAAGACCAGGAAAATACCCGTAAACATAAGTAATAATCCTATGATTCTCAAAGCATTTTCATGCATTTCAATAACTTTTACCATCCAGCTTTTCATCTTTTCAGGAAAAGCAAAATAGGGGAGACCTTCCACAATCATAACCATTCCAATGACACACAGAAAAAATTTCATTATATATATTTACCCTTAAGTTCCTCAAATTCCCAGATTACCGATTTTGAAGGCTTCATAAAAGATCTGAACTTTCACAGCAAATCTTCCGATCCTTGATATTTTATTATTTAAATAACAATAACCTATAAACATTATAGCAATATTTTGTCAAAACAAAATAATAAAAAGACCTTATGGCTTGACACCAATGTGCCACCTCTTTATATTCGATGAAAAATAAAAGAACCGGGGACTCTTAACTTTAAACCATAAACTTTGCCTGCAGGCAGGTGAAACAAGGGCTTATTCATATGCAATTTGAAGCAGTTATAGGGCTTGAAGTCCATGCCCAGCTAAAAACTAAAACAAAAATATTCTGCTCATGCCCGACTTTTTTTGGAGCGCCACCCAATACGCATACCTGCCCTGTTTGTCTTGGTATGCCCGGTGTGCTTCCGGTACTGAATAAAAAAGTCGTAGAGTACGCAATGCTCATGGGGCTCGCGACTAACTGCACGATTTCAAAAAATAGCCGGTTCGCCCGCAAAAACTATTTTTATCCGGATCTTCCCAAAGGATATCAGATTTCCCAGTATGAACTTCCGATTGCCCAAAACGGCTATTTAGATATTGAAATAAACGGCGCTTCAAAAAAAATTGGCATAACAAGAATTCACATGGAAGAAGATGCCGGAAAACTTATACATGATCCTTCACGACCTTATTCCATGGTGGATTTCAACAGAACCGGTGTCCCTCTTATTGAAATAGTAAGCGAGCCTGATATCAGAACCTTTGAAGAAGCCGGGGAATATCTCAGAAAACTGAGAGCAATATTAAGATACCTTGATATCTGCGACGGCAACATGGAAGAAGGAAGCTTCAGGTGTGATGCTAACGTATCCATACGCCCGGAAAACACCGCTCCATTCGGAACCCGGACAGAGCTTAAAAACCTCAACTCATTTAAAAACGTGGAAAAAGCAATCCAGTATGAGATCGAAAGGCAGAAAGATGTTTTATTCGATGGCGGAAAGATTGTCCAGGAGACAAGACTCTGGGACCCTGTGAAGAACTGCACAACATCCATGAGAGGAAAGGAAGAGGCCCATGACTACAGGTATTTCCCCGATCCCGATCTTCTTCCGCTTGTTATTGACGAGACATGGATAGAAGAGGTCAGGAAAAGTCTGCCGGAACTTCCCGACCGTAAAAAGGAACGCTTCATAACAGAATATGGTTTGCCGGAATATGATGCCGGGGTACTTACTTCCGCCATAGAAATTGCCGGATATTTTGAAGCCTGCGTTAAAGAATTCAACAATCCTAAGCAGGTGAGCAACTGGGTTATGGGCGCTCTTCTTGGTCTTCTTAATACAGAAGGCAAAACCATTGAAGAATCCCCGGTTTCCTCTTCAAACCTTGCCCGGCTTCTAAAACTTATCGATCAGAATGTTATCAGCGGAAAAATTGCAAAAACGGTTTTTGAGGAGATGGCAAAGACCGGCAAATCACCCGAAGAAATCGTTAAAGAAAAAGATCTCGTTCAGGTTACGGATGAATCAGTCATAGAAGAGATGATTACAAAGCTTCTTGCGAGTTGTCCCAAAGAAGTTGCAGATTACAAGGCAGGCAAAACAAAAGTTCTTGGTTTTTTTGTAGGCCGCGTCATGAAGGAGACAAAAGGCAAGGCCAATCCGGAGATAGTGAACAGGATATTGAACGAGAAGCTTGGTGAGGCATGAGTCGAAAGGCTCGAGGCGTGAGGCGCGAAACAGCAAGCGGCCTGTGATCAGTAACCAGTAACTATAAACCAGAAACATTTGAAACGCAGGGTGTTTCGAGTAACCAGAGACGAAAAAAGCCGGAAAGGGTTGCCCCCTTCCGGCTTTTGTTTTCTTCAGGCTCTCGCCTCTCGGCTCATGCCTTTTATCTCTTACCCCTCATGCCTCACAATTAGAAGCTGAGTGACAGACGCGTACCGAATTCGTACGGGTTGTTCTCATTTTTGCCGTCTACTGATACTGCATCGCCTGCAAAGAGGTATGCGCCGACGATATCAAGCGAAAGGCCTTCAACAAGCTGGTATGTGACCACAAGATCAGTTTCGATACCAAGTTTCTTCTCGTTGAATGCATTGCATTCCTTTAACCTTGCCCACCACACGTCTGCAGCAATCTTCAACTTGTCCATGGGTTTGAAAGTTGCACCAAGGTTTGCGGCAATAATATTGGTAGGTCTGAAGCCGGGTGAGCCAACAACATCCTGTTGATCAAAAATACCTCTGCCCAGAATTTCCGCCCAGTAATAATATGTTGACAGAGTTGTTAAATACGCTTCAGCTTTTCTGTCAAGTAAAGGATTAGCAGCAGAATCACCGGATGCAACAAATGCCTGCCCGTGAATGTCGGCTTTTCCAAGATCAAATTTTCCGCCAACAGCAGCGAGATAGCCTCTGAGTTTAATTTCATCTCCGGCTGTAATGCCTGCTGTAGATGCAGCACCTGTTGCAGTCGCATTGCCGCGCTGCAAGATACCTGTAAACCACAGGGAAGCGGCGCCAAACTTGCCGTCGAAATCAAAGCCGAATATATGTCCATTTATATTATCAAAAGAAGTTGCAGCATAAGCCGGGATTGCGGTTGAAAAACCGAACCCGTCCTGTGAATGCACAAACACATAATACGGATTGATCTTTATGTCTTTGCTCAGGTAAACAACCGGGGTGAAAATATACATATCGATATCCATCCTGGTCCGGTCTTCGCCAACACCAAGATCATTGCCGTCAAACATCTTCTGCCAGATAAAAGGAAGATAGAGGCCTTCTTTTACCTTCCAGATGACTTTCATGCCAACGCCGTCTTCATCGGAGATAAAACCACGGGCAAGTGTGAAGGGCTGGGCGCCGACGAGTACATTGACCGGGCCAACATTGAAATCAGCGTATGTGTTCTTGACTTCGATTACAACCGCATCAGTTCCTACTCTACCATAACTGGCAACGGAACCCCAGCTTGAATCCATCTCAAACTTGTTTACGAATTTGAGGTTGTCGTTGATCTTTGCGGTGTAATAAAGTCTGGTTCTTGTATCAACCATTACATTATCTCTTGCTTCTTCAAGAGCTTGAGTATCATCGCCGGTAAAGTTTCTCTGCTGGAAAAACCTTGTGCGCCAGTAGCCGCCAAAAATGTTCTCAAGAGCTGATGCCGGCATTGCGAAGGCTACAACCAGCAGCGCTGCAAGCACTAAAACTGTAAATTTTTTCATCCTAAATTCCTCCTTAACCTGATAAAATTAATTTAAACCAAACCTGATAAATTTGTTTTAAATACTGTGTTTGATCTCTCTCCCGTCCCACCCCCTTTCATAACCGCTTAAATTCGCCTGAAATCAAGGCTTTTTTCCAATAACAGCATGCATTTTAAATGTCAAGAAAAATATATAGGCAAGAGGGATGAGGTGAAAAGATAGAGGAAATAATGAAAGAACTGGATTCTCCTTGATTTGGAATAGAGGGTGATGATATATTGCCATACAAAAAAAGAAGAAGGAAACGGACGATTAAGACTAAACTGAAAATGGTTTACTGGAAAGGGGAAAAATTCTGGGTCGGCAAAATAATTGACCATCCGGAAATCATGACACAAGGCGAAACACTTGAGGAACTGGAAGAGAACATTGTGGACGCCTACCGCCTGATGATATCAAATAAATAAACAGGAGATAATAAATTTGAAATTATTTAGAAACTTTATTCTGATACTGACCGTTGCTGCAGTGCTAACAAGCGTAAATACGGCCTTTTCGGCTGATAAAATATCAAAAGTTCTCATACTCCCCTTCAACATCCATTCTGAAAAAGATCTCTCCTTTCTCCAGAAGGGGATTGGTGAAATGCTCTCCACAAGGCTTGCCTTCGAGAACAGGGTTATTACCACAGGGAAAGGGGACCCGAAAATTGCTGCCGAAAAACTGCCTGCCGCTATAGATGAAAAAGCGGCGCTCATTTTCGGTGAAAAAACCGGAGCAGATTATGTGCTATTTGGAAGTCTGACCGTTTTCGGCGACAGCATCAGCACAGACGCCAAATTTTTCGATGTGAATAAGAAGAGCCAGCTTGTCGTGATCAATGAATTCGGAAGCAGCCAGGGAGATGTCATTTATCACATAAATGTATTCGCGGCCAGAATCAATGAGACCGTTTTCGGCCGAAAGACAATTTCAGCCCAGGCACCGTCAAGACAGGCCGCCCAGCAGCAACCTTCGGGTAAGGATCAACGTCCCGACAGCCGTAAAAACCCTGAAGAGATGTGGTCAAAGGAAAGCGGTATAAAGATGGCTTACGATGAAGCATTAACAGGTTCCGGAGAACCGGCAGCTGTTTTATGGAAATCGAAGAAGTTCGAAACGAAAATGAAAGGAATTGCCCTTGGGGATGTGGATGGTGACGGTAAGATAGAAACCGTCTTTGCTGATGACCACAATATTTTTATTTACAGGCAGACCGCCGGTAAATTCGAAAAAATCAAAGAAATCAATGGAAAATCGTATTTATTTTATAAAGGGATAGATGTTGCGGACATAAACGGTAACAAAAAAGCTGAGATATTCGTAACGGCTATTAACGACAGCGGAAGGGTAATCTCTTTTGTGCTTGAATGGGACGGAAAGGATTTTAAAAAAATCAAAGATGATGAAGACTGGCATTACAGGGTGCTTGATCTTCCATCCCGCGGAGGAAAAGTTCTTTTCGGACAAAAAGGCGGCTATGCCGGCATATTTTCTCAAAACATTTATGAACT
The DNA here is from genome assembly GCA_018823005.1 of Pseudomonadota bacterium. GTDB lineage: Bacteria > Desulfobacterota > Desulfobacteria > Desulfobacterales > RPRI01 > RPRI01. Next base: position 6,647 of record JAHJJB010000191.1, read on the forward strand.
CAAATGGGTAAACGGGGATTATATATCCACAAATAAAGAAACTTTGCCGAGTGGAATAAATATTTACGGATTCTCATACGGAGATGTATTAAACTCGGGTCAGGAAATGATTCTTGCATTTAACAGCAACGAATATCTGCGTCTTCTCGACGTAAACGGTAACGAAGAGTGGGCAAGCAGCGAACCCTACGGCGGAAGCAGTTCATACCTTGAACCTGCTGCAGAAATCGAAGCAGCAAAAAAGACAAGAAGCGATCCCGACCCGAGAGCTCAAAACCGTCTCTATCTCCCCCAGCGCATTATTGTGGCCGACCTCGATAAAGACGGAAAGAAAGAAATTCTGGTTGTAAAAAACATTGATACAAGCGGAGGAGTCTTTTCCAGAATCAGAATTTTTAAAAGCGGCTATTTTGAAAACCTCTCATGGGACAATGTCGGGCTGTCTCCGAAATGGAGAACAAGGAAGTTTTCAGGATACATAAGCGATTATGCTCTTGGAGATATCGACAATGACGGAACCGACGAGCTTGTTTTTCTCCTTGTAACGCAAACGGGAGGTTCAACTATGGGAGCCGACAGGAGCTTTGTGATTTCGTGGAAAACGAATAAATAAATCGGTCCCTGGTTTCTGGTTTGTAAAGAAAATAACGGTTCCTGGTTTATGGTTTCTGGTTGAAATGGAAACAATGCGGAACATGTTTTTATGCCATTAACCAGAAACCAGAGACCAGAGACCAGAAACCGACTTTTTTACCCGGTTCTTTTGAATAACTTTTCAAGCTCTTTTATCGAAAAACTTATCCAGGTCGGGCGGCCGTGGGGACAATGGGACGGCATTTCACAATCATCAAGCTGATCGACAAGGGTTCTTATCTCCCTTTCTGAAAGCTGCTGGTTGGCCCTTATTGCCCCGTGGCATGCCACAAGCTTCATTACTTCATCCGAAGCTTTTTGAAGGCCGGGTGCAAAACCAGTTTCTATTATCTTTTCCATTATTTCTATTATAATACCCTTAACCTCTTTATCTGCCAGAAAGGCGGGAACGGACTTTACCACAAAAGCATTCCCGCCGAACGGCTCGGCCTCAATCCCAGCCTTCTGAAAATCGGGCAGCAGTTTTTCAAGGATGCCGGCTTCCCTGTATCCGGTTTCAATAACTTCCGGCATAAGCAGCTTCTGAACGGCCTGCTTATTTGTCCCCCCCGGGCGGTTTTTCAGTTGTTCATAAAGTATTCGTTCATGGGCTGCATGCTGATCTATCAGGATAATTCCTTCATCAGATTCGGTTATGATATACGTCCCATGAAGCTGGTCCAATATTCTTAAATCCTTAAATTGCTTCTTTCCCCACAGAGTGGACTGAGTGCCGGGTTTTTCCCCCTCCCCTTTGTCCCCTCCCGCCAGAGGAGGGGACAAAGAAGTGCGATCTTCTCCCTCAAGAGGAGGGGAAATTGGCGTATTATTCTCTCCAGGCTGGAGAGGAGAAAAAGATGAGATATCCTCTCTTATCATGGGGCGTAAAAAAGAAGGAGCATTCTTTCCGGCCAACGGATTGGCAACAGGTTTGTATTCCCTTCCCCTGGCGGGAGGGGATAAAGGGGAGGGGGGGTGATAGGATCTTTTATAAGGATCCAGCAGATCAAGAGCATTTTTCACGGCCGTTTCAACCGATTCGTGGACTTTCTTCTGGTCGGCAAACCGGACTTCCCTTTTTGCCGGATGCACATTTACATCAACCAGATTATATGGAATATTTACGAATATCACTGAAAAGGGAAACTGTCCTTTTATAAGTCTCGTTGAATAACCTTCCAAAAGGGCATGCTGAATCACCCTGTCTTTCACAAATCTTCCGTTTACAAAAATATAAATGCCCCGGCCTGTACTCTTTTTAACCACGGGCGAAGATATCCATCCGGATATTGAAATATTATCACTCCAAAATTTTAAAGGATAAAGACTGTTTCTGGTCTCTTTTCCAAGAACATCTTCCGCTCTCTGCGCTGAATCAGGAGCAGTCAGCCAGTTATAGACGGTCTTTCCATTATGAAGAAGCCTGAAATGGACATCATGTCTGCCAAGCGCCAGACTTGCTACCGTGTCTGCTATATGTCCCATCTCGGTATCAGTAGATTTCATGAATTTGCGTCTGGCTGGAGTGTTGACAAAAAGATCTTTGACGGTAATCATTGTTCCGTCGGGAGAGCCCTTGTCATTTACTGACTTGATCTTTCCGCCCTCAATTTTTATTTCGATTCCTGATTGGGCATTTTTCTCTTTCGTTACAAGGGTGAAGCGCGAAACTGAAGCTATGCTTGGAAGGGCTTCTCCCCTGAACCCGAAAGTGGATATGGAAAAGAGGTCCTCATCTTTGAATATTTTGCTTGTGGCGTACCTTTCTATTGATAACAAGGCGTCATCTTTGCTCATTCCGGCGCCGTTATCTGAAACCCTTATAAGATACTTTCCGCCTTTCTCAACCTCTATAATAATTTGCGTGCTTCCTGCATCGAGCGCATTTTCTACAAGCTCTTTTACTACAGAAGACGGGCGTTCCACCACCTCTCCGGCAGCTATTTTATTTGATATAATTTCAGGAAGGATTTTAATTTTCATAAAAAACTGTCTATGGTTTATGGTTCATGGTTTATAGTCTTTGGTTTAACCAGAAACTACGAACCAGAAACCCGAAACCAGCTACTACAAACCCGAAACTTATTTTTATTTATCTGTTAAAAAATTCGAGAGGTATTCCGCGTCCATGGGAGTCAGGTCAAATTTCAAACAGGCTTTTTCTATAATTTCGGTTATGGTTCGTTCGGGCTCATACTTGCGCGTTTCTGAAATCCACTTTGCTGCTTTTCTCAAATGTTCGCCATCGGGTTCTATGGGCATGATTAAATTCCTTTATCTAAAGGGTTCAAGGATTCAAGGGGTCGAGGGGTTCCGGTTTCCTTTTGTGAAAATCCGTAGCTTGCTCAAAATTATAAGCAGCCTTAAAGAGCACCTCCTCGCTGAAATGCTTTCCCATTATCTGAAGTCCGACAGGAAGTCCGCCTTTTGAAAAACCGCAGGGAACCGACATTCCCGGAATGCCTGCGAGATTTGCTGATAAAGTAAATATATCAGAAAGATACATGGTCAAGGGATCGTCCGACTTCTCTCCTATTTTAAAGGCGGGGGTAGGAGCAACCGGGGAGACTATAATGTCACAGATATCAAATGCCTTTTTAAAATCCTGCATTATAAGGGTTCTCACCTGTGATGCTTTTTTATAATAGGCATCATAATAACCTGACGAAAGACAGTATGTCCCTATAATTATACGTCGTTTTACTTCAGGGCCGAAGCCTTTCGATCTTGTGCTTCTGTACATATCCGTAAGGCTTTTCTTCTCTTTATCCCTGAAGCCGTACTTGACCCCGTCATATCTGGCAAGGTTTGAACTGGCCTCTGAAGGTGCAATTACATAATAAACAGGAACTGCATATTCAGTGTGGGGAAGTGAAACCTCAACGCATGATGCACCAAGTTTTTCCATAACTTTGACGGCATTTTTTACCGCAAGGGAAACTTCAGGATCAAGACCCTTCGCAGCATCGTACTCTTTTGGGATACCGATCTTAAGTCCTTTAAGTCCTTCGGAAAGATAAGAGGCATAATCAGGCACATCTTTCGGCACAGAGGTTGAATCGGAAGGATCATATCCGGAAATTGAACCCGCAAGGATTGCGCAATCTGTGACATCTTTTGCGAGAGGGCCTATCTGGTCAAGGGAAGAGGCAAACGCAACGAGACCGAAACGCGAAACCCTCCCATACGTCGGTTTTATCCCGACAACACCACAGTGAGATGCAGGTTGGCGGATAGAGCCGCCGGTGTCAGAGCCAAGAGCGCCAAGGCACATACCGGCAGCAACTGCTGCCGCCGAACCTCCGCTCGATCCTCCCGGAATTCTTGTTAAATCCCATGGATTATGAGTAATCTTTATGCCGGAATTTTCAGTCGATGAACCCATTGCAAACTCGTCCATGTTAAGTTTCCCGACTATTACCGCACCCGCTTCTTTTAGTTTAGTTATTACAGTAGCATCATAGGGAGGAATAAAGTTCTCGAGTATTCTCGATCCGCAGGTTGTGCGTATGCCTTTTGTGCATATGAGATCTTTTACGGCAACCGGGATTCCGGTCAGCGCCGATACTTTTCTTTCTGTTATGGCCTTGTCCGCCATACTTGCCTGCTCAATAGCCTGTTCCCGTGAAACTGTGATGAAAGCCCCGACTTTTGCATCAACGGCTTCGATTCTATCAAGAACAGCGCTTGTAAGTTCCTGTGAAGAAATCTTTTTGCGCTTAAGCAGGTCATGCGCTTCATGTATTGTTAATTCGTAAAGGTTCATTTTTCCTATCCTACTACTTTCGGGACCACATAATTTCCGTTTTCTCTTTCAGGAGCGTTGGAAAGAAGGGAGTCTTTGTCATAATCCTGTTTTTCAATATCGTTTCTGAAAGCATTAGTTAGAGAAATGGCGTGAGAAGTCGGGGCGACACCTTCCGTATCAACGCTGTTAAGTGTCTCAACATATTTTAATATTTCGTCAATCTGAACAGCAAATTTTTCAATTGATTCTTCATCCATATCAAGATGGGCAAGATTTGCCACATGGATAATATCGTCTCTCGTTATTTTCATGATACTTGATCCCTGGTTTATGGTTTCGTGGCTCGTTTTCTATTCACTATCCACTATTCACTATTTACCGTTTGTTATAATTATTCCTTTGATCTTATC
>JAHJJB010000192.1 GCA_018823005.1 Pseudomonadota bacterium
ATAGGGTGAAATAGGAAACGGCATATCTTTGTGATCGGCACCGAACTTCCAGGAAACAAGACCCAGCAGTATCATCTCAAGGCCGATTGTTATGACGATCATGCCAAGCACATTCGGATTTTTTGCCCTTCTTAAAACAGTAAATTCAAGAAGGAACCCAAGAACAGCCGCAAAAACGAGAGTTGCCGGGAAAGCGATATAGCCCGGCACTCCATAATGATCAAGAAGCATGAATGCAAAAAAGACTGATATGAGAGCCATCTCGCCCTGGGCAAAATTCGGCACTTCCGATGTTTTATATATTATTACCATCGCAAGCCCCATCAGGGCATAGGAGCTTCCTACCGCAATTCCGCTTGCAACCATCTGAACAAAATCAAGCATGAAATCCTCTTTTACTTAAAAGGGCCAGGTTTTCCAGTACTTCTTGGTCCTGATCCAGATTCCGAATATTCCCAGAGGTTCAAAAAGCATTATAAGCAACATTATCAGTCCGAAGATAATGAACTGGATATTGGAAACGCCTGTTAATGAAAAATAGCTTTTGGAAAGGCTCTCAAGCCATGATCCGATATACGGCAGACTGAGAATATTTCTTAACTGTAAATCAAGCCAGCCGAGAAGGCATGCCCCTGCGATGGAGCCCATTATTGATCCAAGCCCTCCTACAACAACCATGGCGAGAAACATTATGGACATAAACAGCGAAAAGAGTTCAGGTTCGATAAATCGCAGAACGAAGGCAAACAACCCCCCCGCAATGCCGGTGTAAAATGCACTTACGGCAAAAGCAAGAGTCTTATAAAATACAAGATTGACGCCCATAGTCTCAGCCGCGATATCGGCATCCCTTATTGCAACAAATGCCCGCCCTACACGGGTTTTTATCAGATTGCGGGCACCGACTGTCATCAGCACCGTAATAACCATAAGAAGATAGTAAAAATCCCGGTCTGTATTGAGATGCCAGGGGCCTATTACAAGTTCAGGCGCATGAAGCCCCTGCCTTCCGCCAAAAAATTCGATTTTCCCGATTACACGGGTAATCGTAAGGCCGAAACCGAGCGTTGCTATCGAAAGATAGGGGCCTTCAAGTCTTAAAGCCGGAAGTCCGAGGAGAAATCCGAAAACCGCGGCAATCATTGCAGATACGGGAAGCGCCAGAAGAAAAGGGAAGCTGAGCTTGGTCATCAGAATAAGAGTTCCATAGGCGCCTATGGCAAAAAATCCGGCGTGCCCCAGAGATATCTGACCGGTGTAACCTACAAGAATATTAAGGCCGATTACTACAATTATATTTATGGCAATGTAATTTGCCACGTAAACGTAATAGTTTTTAACAATAAATGGATATGCGGCGAGAAAAATCATAAGGACCATAAACCAGAAAAAAACCACGCCTGAAGTAAATAATTTAACATCCTCGTAATAGTCTCGCTTCATGTCCATGTACCGGTTTCTCCCCGTCCAACGATCTTCTTTCGGTTCTGCATGAAAAATCGCCATCCTTGCAGGATGGCGACAGATAAAAAAGCATGTCTGATATCTGATGCTTTTTGCAGGAAGAGGCTAAAAAGTCAATACAAAATACTTCATATCAGCAATTCTCGGCGAATGTATTTTTTGATCAGCAGGTTTTTGAGCATGGGAAGAGTTGCTGAAACATTATGATAAAGACAGAAAAATTATCAACAAAAGCCATGAACTTCGACAACACCGATATGGGATTGATGAACACCCCCTATATTTGATGGTGAAGGGGAAACAGACAAGATACGGAAAACAAGATAATCGGCAAGATGAGGGAAACGCATGAATGCCTGGGCTCCATATCTGCCATGATTAATTTGTTTTTTTCAGCTCTTCATCTCTGAGCACTCTTCTCAATACCTTGCCGATCACAGAGGTCGGGAGGGTTTCTCTGAATTCTACCGTTCTGGGCCGTTTGTATCCCGTAAGCTTCTCCCTGCAAAAATCGATTATTTCCTTTTCGGTCGCTTTCTCTCCCGGTTTGAGCTGGATAAAAGCCTTCACCGTTTCACCGCTTCTTGGATCAGGGATACCGATAACCGCAGCATTTGCCACCTTGGGATGGGTATAGAGCACTTCCTCAACTTCCCGGGGATAGCAGTTAAAGCCGCCCACCAGTATCAGGTCTTTCTTGCGGTCCGTGATAAGGATATATCCTTCTTCATCGATGTGGCCTATGTCGCCTGTTAAAAAGAACCTCCGGCCGTCTATTTCACGAAAGGCTTCTTCATTCGCTCCGGGATTGTTCCAATAACCCTTCATAACCTGCGGACCACAGATGGCAATTTCCCCGTCTTCTCCACGGGGCAATTCCTTCAGACCCGTATCGGTATCGATGATTTTAACGACCGTGTTTGAAACGGGGAAGCCGACGGACCCGAACTTTCTGCCTTCCTTGTTGGATGGATTTGCCGTTGCCAGAGGGGCCGTCTCGCTCAAGCCATAGCACTCGAATATAATGGACCCTGTCTTTTCTTCAAACTGCATGGCGACCCCAACGGGAAGAGGAGCTCCTCCGGAACCGCAACCCTGAATTGAAGATAAATCAAACTTGCCGAGAAGCGGATGATTTGTAACAGCTACAAACATTGTCGGCACGCCCGGATAAATTGTAACTTTGTGTTTCTCGATCGCCTCAAGCACTCCGGTAAAAGGCGGGTTGCCGGCACGCGGATCGGGAATGCACACCACCCGGCTTGCAGTGAAGCAAGACCAGAGCATAACAATGGTCTGACCGAAACTGTGGTAAAAGGGGAGAGCTCCCACAAAGCAATGGTAACCGCCTTGTCTCAGCTTTTCCGGATTACCTCCCGGTTCCTGGCGTATCCGCATCCACTCATCGAGAGCCATTACGTCGAAGATGAAATTGGAATGTGTCAGAGTTGCGCCTTTGGGTACACCGGTTGTTCCGCCGGTATATATGACCACGGCCGGATCTTCAGCGGGTGTGATTTGGACGGAAGGGGCCCGGGGATTTGCTGCCGCAACCACATCATCAAAGAAAAAGTGGCCTGATTCGTACCGGTCTGCCTTGGGTATTTTGCCTAACAGACCGCCTATTATTCCCTTTAGCTTTGGCAGGTATGATTTTACGCCGCAAATTACAACAGTTTCAATCTTAGTCCCTTGCAGGGATTTAACGGTGGTTGGATAGAACAGGGGGTGATCCATGCAGAAAATGGCTTTGGCGCCGGCATCTTTGAGCTGGTAATTCAGTTCAGACGGAGTGTACAGCGGATTGCATGTCACACAGGTTGCCCCGGCCTTGAGAATGCCGAAATAAACAGAAGGATAATGGGGAAGGTTTGGAAGGAAGATTGCGACGCGATCTCCCTTCTTTATGCCGCGGGATACGAGAAAATCGGCAACCCTGTCGGCGGTGTTTTTCACCTGTGAAAATGTTCGTGTTGCTCCGTTGAAAACAGTATAAACCTGATCAGGATACTTTTCAGCGGATTCATCCAGAATCGTGAATAAAGGTTTATCGAAACCCGATATCTCTCTTGGGACGCCTTCAGGCCATTTGTCCGTGGACCAGGGTTCTAATGCCATTTTACCGCCCTCCTGTTTAATGGTTTTGGCTATATCTTCCCATACCATGCCGGTTGTCTGAGGGTCAAGCCCCATACCTACCACACCCCCCTCTGTATCAAGGAAGCTCCCGGTGGTTCTGTAACAAAATATTATCTTGACGTCCGCGGCGTCATAGTATACCAATTCGCCATTGTCCATTATACGCTTGGTATCAACAATTGATACAGCATGTTAGGGGGTAATTAAAGGATAGGGTTAAAATGAGAAAAAAAATAGACATTTTCTTAAGTTATGCGCCCCATGAAGTCCTGTCACTCACTGCTGCAATACCCCATTTCATGTTCCATAATATTTATCATTCCCATGATGAATCATCTTTTACCTTAATGATCCCATACAGGACTTTTGTTTTTAAAGGTTCAATACCTTTACATTATTTGGTTCCGGTTACAGGGAAAGATGATTTTTTGCTCGGCCGCCCATACGATATTGAAGCAGCAAGATATCAAACCCCAATTATAGTCGGTCGATTTCCGGAATATGTCGCGTCAAAATTCAGCATTGAAATAATTGCCGCAGAGAAAACCGCCAAACTCAAAAATTTTATAAAGGGCATTTTTTTCAAAAACGTATTTTTCAGTATCAACTTGCATTCAATAGACTCTTATATAATTGTTCCCGACACCGACATTGTCATCAAAGTCAGGACGAGCAATGAAATTTCAATGCCGAACTGGGAAAATATCAAATACCTTAAAACTGCCAGTGAGGCCATGTATAATCAGCAAAACACGCCCATTGAAGACCCCCTTCCGGTCGAAGATTCCCTGAAGTTTCTGCGCGGGGAGTTTAAATGAAAATTATCTGATTATTGTAAGCAGGAGGGCCGTTGAAATTGATTTATTATGAAGCCTGTATGAGCGAAGACCGATATTTTATATCAATACAGATGCTTTTTTTATGAATATTTGTAGTAAATTAAGAAGTTCCCGGAAACAATTTCCAGGGAGTTATGCAAAGGTTTAAAAACATGTCAATTAATACGATTGGAGCATATTTAAAAAAGGCAAGAGAAGAGAAAAATTTGTCTCAAAAGTCAGTAGCCGAAGTTCTCAATTACAAGAACATAAATTTTATCAGCATGATAGAGAATGGCGTAAGCAAAATTCCGGTCAATAAAATCATGGAATTTGTCAAAGCTTACCAACTGCCGCCTTTTTTCGGGTATGTGATTATCCGGGAAGTTTATGGTGACATCTGGAATGCAATGATTGAGACGGAGAAAATCAATCCGCAGCTTAAAGGGCTTTCCTTTAAAGAATTAGACAAGAAAATTAAAGCCTTATATAAAGAGGAATTAAACCGAGACAGCTAAACCCGCAAACTAAAATTGATGTTATTCTCAGCTTTGCGCCCCACGAAGTGCTGTCGATTGCTGATGCTGTGCGCTACCCCTTTTTTAACAATGTTTATTTTACTTACACTGAATCACATTTCACATTTTACTTCCCATTTAAAAACTTTTGCCGCCTGGTCGCAATTCCATCCGGCCTTTTTGTTCCAATTGAAGGCAAACAAACGCCATTCTCAGACCAATATGAACCTTTGCAGGAACAATGCCCGAATAATGTCAAAATCATTAATAAAACCCCCTGCGGTAACAAACAAAAAAGCTCCTGATCTCTGTCCATTATCTGCGCTCTGATAAATCCAGGCACCCGCTTAAACCGATAATCAAACAAATTGAACAAGCTCCGATCGGAACATTATTCTGACAATCCCTATAATCTTTGTCAGCAAAAAAATATTTTAATATCGAAAATATTTATTGCCAAACTATACATAAGTATGTACTTAATTGCCTACACCGAAACAGCGAGCGAACTACCCGCCGGATATCCGCCCCGGATTGCCCGGGGAACTTCAATTATGGCGGGGATATTTTGCAAAGGCCTTAAAGCATGTCAAATAAAAGGTGAATTAAAGATTGTCTTATGCGTAACGGAAAACACCGAAATAGAGATCGTCGTCCGCGATAACGGTTTGGGTCTGCCGGACGATATTGATCTTCACCACCCCATGTCTGTTAGGTTGCATCTTGTGAACGGTTGATGAAAAATCAGCTCGACGGGCAGATAGAGGTCAAACGAGACAGAGGAACAGAATTTCGGATTATATTCCTTTTATGATTTATCGGAGGTAAGATCGTCATGTACGGTGAGAAGATCCTGGTAGTTGAAGATGAATGGGTCGTTGCAAATCAGCTCTGTAGCAACCTGAAAGATCTCGGGTACACGGTTTGCTCAACAGCATCTACGGGAGAAGAGGCCATCAGGCAGGTTGAGGCTGACAGGCCCGATCTGATTCTGATGGATATTGTTTTGAAGGGTGAAATGGATGGTATTGAAGCTGCCGACCTAATCGCTTTACGGTTCGATATTCCGGTTATATATCTGACTGCTTACATAAATCACGGATATATAGAACGGGCGAAGCAGACAAAGCCTCTTGGTTACCTGGTCAAACCTTACAATCAGAAGGAACTGTATGCAAATATCGAGATGGCGCTCCATAAGCACAGAGTAGATAAAGAAATCAAAGACTATCTGGATCGTCTGGCAAGATGCTACACGGGGACTATGAAAGCATTTTCGGAAGCGATTGAGTTGCGCGGACCCTATACTCCCGGTCATCACCAGCGGGTTGCGGAATTCACGCACGCAATTGCCAAGGAAATGGGACTTCCCGACTTTTCGCTGGAAGGGCTCTGGCTGGCAGCACATGTCTATGATATCGGCCTTGTGAATATGCCCATAGAAATCATTCAGTCTGCCGGACGGTTGTCAGGATCCAGCCTGACCCTTTATTGCAATTATCCGCAGTTAAGTTTCGACCTTTTGAAAGAAGTCGATTTCCCATGGCCCATAGCCAACATTGCCCTGCAGCATCGTGAATGCTTCGACGGTTCCGGTTTCCCGCATGGAATCAAGGGTGAGGATATTCTCATCGAAGCCAGGATTTTGGCCGTTGCCGATGCCATTGAAGATTTAACCAGCCACCGGGTCTTCCGTAATGCCTTTCTTTTGGGTGAAGCTCTGGAAGAAGTATCATCTCATAGCGGCTCCAAATACGATCCCAAAGTAGTGACTGCCTGTCTGAGGCTTTTTAATAAGAAGGGCTATAAAATGAAAGGATGATGCCTCGAGACCTTTGCATAATGCCCCCTTTTGCCCGATTTATTTAAAGACTTGGTTTCTGGTATCTGGTTTGTAGTTTCTGGTTGTTTCTTTTAACCAAGAACCAGGGACTGTGAACCAGGAACCTAAACATTTATTATCGCATTCCTTGTACTTGGTCAAAATTGGACGTTCTTCAAAAGTCTCGCCTCGTGCACAGATCATGATTGATAATCCTCCCTCTTAACACAAGTGGAATGTTGTGATAAAAAGGCAGGGTCAGAAATGGCCCTGCCTTTTTTTATAATTGTTAATGGAAAAAGAAGCTTTATAGTGATTGTCAGAATAATGTTCCGATTTGAGTTCGTTAAAATTGTTTGGGTATGGGTGCGTATGCGAACCGCAGAAATAATGACCTGCCCTTCGTCAACGGCGACATATCCGCATCCATGAAATCCGGGCAGCCCCAAAAGGGCTTTTATCACGAAGCCGTTTATCGTATCCGCCTGTACAATCTTTATTGTCTATTTGGGGCGTCATCGAAGCCTGTGACGAATTTTCTGCGGTTCGCATACGCACCCATACCCAAACGGCACATATTTATGACAATTACTATAATGTGCAAAGCTTCAATATGATCCTAAAATATTGATGTACGAATAAGAAAATAAACCATATAATAAGAACCGTTATTCTGATAAAAAGGCTGAGATAAACGAAACGGGCATTTTTAAAAAACTATTAACCGGAAAACAGGGGAAAAAGAGATGGGAGATAAAGTCTACAAGCAATTGTGCGACACGTTGGCGAAGCGCGGCGGAACTTATCCTGGAATGGACATACCTGAATTTTACAATCTGGCCGAAGAACTCTTCACGCCCGAGGAGGCTGCTGTGTATGTGGCGATACCCCCGGGATACAGTCCGCCCGGCACGATAGCTGGAAATTTGGGCAGAAAAGAAGAGGATGTGGCGAAAATACTGGAGGAGATGGCTTATAAAGGCCTTTGCACTGCAGGGAGAATGGGTGATACGACATTCTACGGAGCGCCCCCTTTCGTTCCGGGAATATTCGAATTCCAGTTCATGAGGGGTACCAGCACTGAAAAAGATGTCAGAATAGCCAGGCTCATACGCAGTTATAAGGAGGCCGCGGACAAAACCAGGAAAAAAATTAAAATAACTTTTCCTGTCAACAGGGTAATTCCCGTGAATAAAAAAATTAAGGCGGAAAATAAGGTTCATACTTACCACCAGGTAAAAACATATATTGAGAAATATGATCCGCTCGCTGTAAGCACCTGTTTTTGCAGGCATGAAGCCAAGCTGGTTGACCCGGGTGATGATTGCGGAAAACCGAACGAGGTCTGCATGCAGTTTGGCATGGGCGCTCAATTTGTCATAGACAGAAAGATGGGACGAAAAATAGATAAAGAGGAGGCATTACAGATCCTGGAAAAAGCAGAGGAGGCAGGTCTTGTTCATGCCGCCATAAACAGGCAGGAGATAGATTTTCTTTGCAACTGCTGTTCCTGCCACTGCATGATTTTGAAGTCAGCCCTTTCTCAGCCCAAACCCGGCCTTGCCCTGAATTCCGGTTTTATGCCGGAATGGGACACGGAGCTCTGCACGGCATGCGGTACATGTATTGAACGATGCCCGACGGATGCGCTGACTTCAGGTGCGGAAGATCGTCCTGAACTGGATGCGGATCGATGCATAGGCTGCGCAGTATGCGCCACCGGCTGCCCGTCTGAAGCAATAGTTATGATTGAAAGGCCCGGCATACCGGTTCCTCCGGTGGATCAGAAAGCGCTTAAAGAGGCAATAAAAGCAAGCCGTGAAGCGCAATAGCAAACTCCCGCCGCACAGCAATGGAGGACATTCTCCGCAGCCTGCTGCGGGGATCTTCAACCGGTAAGGCAAGTCTTCAGGTAAATATGTTAAAGACAGGGGAAACCATCAAGGCCTTTGTGGTCCTCCGTGAAGGGGAGACCCTGACGGCTGAGGAGGTCATAACCTTCTGCAGGGAAAAGCTGGCCGCCTATAAGGTTCCTAAACAGGTCGAATTTATGGAAGATCTCCCCAAGAGTACGATCGGCAAGGTCCTGCGGAGAAAATTGAGAGAAATGGAGACGGAAAAGGCCAAGAAGAGTCCTTTGAAATAGGCACTCTGAGAATTTGTTGCTAACTTTTTTTCGCTTTTTGGGTTCGTTCGGGTTTACCGGGAAAAGAAGTCCTGGAAGCCATACGTTCCGGGCGGATCAGGATTAAAGGGATGATCAGACATTTTGCCAGCCTGGTTCGTTTGTCGAGGATTATGTTGGTGATGAGAGAAGGATTCTAAGAGGAAAGGATTCGGGTATTCAACATTTTCGTATCAAGAGGTGACATCATGGAAACTTACGATGTGGTTGTTGTTGGAGCCGGAAACGGGGGATTGACCGCCTCGACGGCATTGGCCCGGAAAGGTCTGAAAGTCCTCTTGCTGGAACGGCACAATATCCCGGGCGGATGTGCCACCAGCTTTTGCCGGGGACGGTTTGAGTTCGAAGTAGCCCTGCACCAGCTCAGCGGGGTGGGTACACCGGAAAGCCCCGGTCCCCTGCGGATGTTGCTAAGCCAGTTGGGCGTCCTGGAGGACCTGGAATTGGTAGAGGTTAAGGACCTCTATCATGTGATCGGTCCGGGAGACTTCCGCCTGTCCCTCAAGCCCGACCGGCTTCAGGTCATTGCGGCCTTCCAGGATAAATTTCCCAAAGAAAAAGAAGGGATCGAACGCTTTTTTGAACTCTCTTATGAATATGCCTCTCAGATGCTGTCAGCCTTCTATTTCAAGGACCCTGATCCCTCACGGGAAAAATTCCCGATTCTCTATCACTATGCCTTTAAACCGGCCCAGGAGGTTCTGGATGAACTCTTTCGAGATCCTTTGCTCAAATGTGCCATTTCCCTGTACTGGAGTTTTTTAGGCCTGCCTCCGAGCCGATTATCCTTTGCTTACCTGGCCATGCTCTTTTTTACCTATATCGAGCTTAAACCTTTTCATATCAAAGGGGGCTCCCAGGCCCTGTCCAATGTCCTGATAAATCGATTCTTATCACAGGGCGGTACCGCCCGCTTTAGTTGCGGAGTTGATAAGATCCTGATCAACCAGGGAAGGGTAGAGGGAGTGGTTACCGAGCATGGGGATCATATTAATACCCGATATGTGGTTTCGAATGTCTCTCCGGTGGCGACTTACACCAGTCTTATTGCCCCTGAGTATGTTCCGGAGACGGTCTTCCATGAGATGCGCGGCCGGACCCTGAGCCCATCAGCCTTTACCATGTTTATTGGATTTGATCGGGAAGCCCGGGAACTCGGGTTAACGGGCTCCATGACATTTTTTCCAAACCATACTGATATTACGGATAAAAATCTTCTTGAGATGCAAAGATTGGATATGGAAAATCCCTTTATGGCCATGAGCTGCTATGACGTGGCCGACCCGGGATTTTCACCGCCGGGGACCTGTCAGGCCAGTGTGGTAACCCTGAAATATGGGGAGCCCTGGTTACGGGTTCCTCCGGCTCAATACCACCAGATGAAATTCCGCTGCGCCGAGTCCATGCTGCGCCGGGTGGAAGCCGCCTTTCCGGGGGTGAGGGGTCATATTGAAGAGATTGAGGTTGCCACGCCTCTGACGCATATGCGCTATTTAGGGCATCCAAACGGGGCCATCTACGGTTTTGAGCAATACACCAAAGATTCCATGTTTTTTCAGCCTGGGCGGACATCCCCCATTCAGGGCCTTTCATTTGCCAGCGGATGGATCGGGGACTGCGGCTTTCAACCCACCCTCCAGGCAGGGGTAACGGCCGCCAAATCGATCATCCGGGAATTTGAGGGGAAATAGGAGGGGATCATGAAAAAAGAATTATTCAAAGAGTTTGATGGCTATGACCGGATTGTTGAAGAAAGAGAATACAGTCGAAAATATGGATTGGACTATTCGGCCCACAAGGATCTGGCCGATCCTTATATACAACGTCTCCACCCAAAACGGTTGAACCTTCAGGTCTCGGAGATCATCAACGAAACCCCCTCTGCCAAGACCCTGAGGCTTGTTTCCCCTGAAAGGGTTCTTCCCCCTTTCCTGGCAGGCCAGTATATTGCCCTCTTCCTGGAGATCGCAGGAATAAGGACAAGCCGACCTTACAGCATCTCCTCTCCTCCCAATCAGGCCGGGTATTATGACCTGACTGTCCGGCGAGTGGAAGAGGGGCTGGTTTCCAACTTCCTGCTCGATGAAGTGAAAAGGGGTGATCTCCTTCAGAGTTCCGGACCGGAAGGTAATTTCTATTATAACCCTCTATTTCATGACAAGACCATGGTCTGTCTGGCCGGGGGGAGCGGCATCACTCCTTTTATGAGCATGGTCCGTGAGGTGGTGGAATGCGGCCTGGACCGGGAGATTTATCTCTTTTACGGTAATCGGAATCTCAAGGAGGCTATATTCCACCGACTCCTTTTTGACCTCTCGGAACGGTTCCCCAATGTTCATTATACCCCTGTCATTGAAGACCCGCTGGAGGGAAACCAGTGCCTGGTTGGATTGATCGGCGGTGGTCTGATCAAAAACACCCTTGGTGAATTGGAGGGCAAAACCTTCTATCTGTGCGGTCCCCAGGCTATGTACGACTTCTGTATTCCTGAATTGGAAAGGCTGGGAATTCCCGGGAGAAAGATTCGGAAAGAAGTCTACGGCCCGCCGATAGACATCACCCGGGCGCCTAACTGGCCCGGAGAGATAAAGGCGGATAATCGGATCCGCGTTAAAATGAATGACGGCCGAACTCTGGAAGCCCGGTCCGGTGAGACTTTGGCCGTTGCCCTGGAAAGGCAGGAGATCCGGGTGCCCACCCTATGCCGGTCCGGAGAGTGCAGCCAGTGCCGGGTAAAAGTCACTTCAGGCCGGGTATTTCAACCAGCCGGAGCATTAGTCCGGAAATCGGACCGTCGTTTTGGTTATGTCCATTCCTGTGTCTCCTATCCACTGGAGGATTTGGAGATAATACTTTAGAATCTTAGGCGATGGGGTGAGGCCCGAATCCATCTTTGTTTTATGTTAAACCTTAACCTTTGAACGTTGAATCTTGAACATTTAACCGTAAACCTTGCGCCTTGCGCCAAGATAAAAGGAGCTAAACAGAATGAGCGAACAAAATTTAGTGATCTACCACCGGGAGGGCCATTTGGGATTTATAACTTTGAACAGGCCGGAAAAAAGAAATGCCATGAACTGGGACATTTGGCTGGCCTTGGAAAAGGCCATCATTCAAGCGGAAGAGGACCGGGATTCCCGGGTGATCTTCCTGAAGGGCGAAGGCAAATCCTTTTGTTCGGGCCTGGACCTCGGGCCGGAAAATGAACTCCTCAAAGCCATTGGGGCGACACCCGGAGCAACCCAGAAGCTCGATTTTTTCAGGCTGGTTCGAAGGGGGCAGGATATTTTTACGAGATTGGAGCGCCTCACTAAACCCACAATTGCCATAATCCAGGGGCATTGCTTTGGAGCGGGATTAGAATTGGTCCTTTGCTGTGATATGCGGTTCTGCTCAGCCGAGACTTTATTCGGCCTTCCTGAACCGACCCTGGCCATTATCACAGATGCCGGGGGATTGCAGCGACTGCCCAAGGTGGTTGGCCGGGGCCACGCCCGGGAGATCGCCTTTCGCGGCCACCGCTTCACCGCCGAGCGGGCAAAGGCCATCAACCTGGTCAACGATCTCTACCCGGACCAAGAGACCCTCGGGGCCAGGGTGAGAGAGATTGCCGAGGAGATCGCCTCCAATCCACCCCTGGCGGTGCAGGGAATCAAAGAGGTCCTGGTTTTTAATGAAGGGGCCAGCCTGGAACGATCCCTGGATTACACCGCGGCCCGGTCCTGCATGATACTGCCATCAGAAGATCTCTTCGAGGCAATCTCGGCCTATCTGGGAAAGAAAAAAGGGAACTTCAAGGGGGCCTGATGCTTGTGACGTGAAACGAAGAAGATTTTAAGCATGCAGAGATCCCCCTGGCGAATCCCTGTACTTAACCGGTCGTTGATCAGAGAGGCTATTGGGTTACACCCTGTTAGACTTCTTTTGTCCCCTCCGCCATACGCCAGACGACTGAAGCACTGTCCGCCACATCGGAGAGTTTTGCAAAAAGATTGTGTACGAGTTTACGGCGGGTTTCATAATCGCGTCCCGGGAACAGCGATGCCGACTGAGCCGGAATTGAAAAAAAATCCTGCAAAAATTCGATGTCGAGAGGCCTGACCCACTCATAGCTTGTTACAGTGCCGCAATGAAGCGAAAGAGCCCGGCATGCCTTGTCATAATTTGTTATCACCCTGAAACGCGGCTCAGGTTCGCCAAGACGCCTGAACGCTTCAGTCAGGAGATCTTCCCCTGATTCTCCGGTAATTGACGGGTAGAAGGAAAAGGCGATTTTACCGCCCGGGCGGAGGCAGCCGGCTGCCTCACCGATTGCCTGCTCAACATCAGGGAAAATAAAAATCGAGGCATTGTAAAGGACGTAATCAAAAACCTGATCTCCCGCAACATCTGCGAGCTTTTCTCCGTCGCCGACCACAAGAGTTATATCAGCAGAATCACATAAGGATTTGCCGGCGGCTACCATTTTCTCGGACAAATCAACCCCAAGTACACGGCAGGAAAAATGCTTATTTAAGACCTGAGCGGAGATCCCATTCCCGCATCCTACATCGAGCACCATGGTATCCGGTTGCAGATCTATGCTTTCAGCTAACTTGAGTGCAAGGGAAGCGAAAAAATGGTGTTTCTCTTCAAATGCCTGGTAAATCAGGCAGCTCTGATCGAAAACATCTGCAACATTCAGTTTTACTTTTTCATTGAAACCTGGCGACACCATAGATTCCTCCTGCAGTTTTGATACCCCGCTTTCCTGACCCTTTAATCAGATGTTAAAGCTCTCATTCTACATGTCCAGATTAACCAGGGTTCTGCCCTTAATCTGCCCTTTCAGAATTGCTGCAATTTTGTTATCCAATTCCCCGAGGGATATTTCTTCGTAAAGATCCTCAAACATGCCCGGCTTCCAGATATCAGCCAGTTTTGCCCAGATCTTCTTCCTGAGCGGCATAGGACAGTTTTGAGAGTCAATTCCTATCAGGGATACGCCTCTTAATATGAACGGAAATACATTTATCGGCAGTTCGGGCGAAGCCACATTTCCGCAGCAGGTAACGACACCAAGGGGACCGGTGGATTTGATTGCAGTTGCCAGTATTTCGCCGCCCACTGTATCGATTGCCCCCGCCCAGCGCGCTTTTAAGATCGGACGGTTGCTGTTTTCCGTAAATTCTTTTCTGCTTATTATTTCTCCTGCTCCCAGTTTTTTTAACAGTCCCTCAGCGTCGGTTTTCCCTGAAACAGCCGCTACAGAATATCCAAGTTTTGACAGGATCGCGACAGCAATGCTTCCAACCCCCCCGGTTGCCCCTGTAACCAGAATCATTCCATGTTCCGGTTTTACAGAAGCGGTTAACCTTTCTACCGACATGCCTGCCGTAAAACCGGCGGTCCCCAATATCATGCTCTCCTTCAGCGTCAAACCGGAAGGCAGTTTTACCACCCAGCCTGCCGGAACCCGGATATACTGACCGAACCCACCCGACGTATTCATGCCGAGATCATAACTGGTTACGATTACCTGCTCTCCGGGTATAAAACCGCCTTCCGAGCTTCCCTCGACTACTCCCGCGGCATCGATTCCGGGTGTGTGCGGATATGTCCTTGTTACCGATTTGTTTCCGGTAGCAGAAAGGGCGTCCTTATAATTAAGGGAAGAATATTTAACCCGCACAATTATGTCCCCAGGAGGAAGGCTGCCGATAGTATTATCTTTTATCTTTCTGATGAACAGATTTTTATCGGCTTCTTCGACAACAAGCGCTTTGAAAATTCTGTTTTCCATGGCAATTCCTCCTCTTGCATATTGTTTCGATTCAGGCTTAAATAATTTAATTCCCTACCAGAATTAGGAGGTTATGTAAATTTATTTGAAAAAATGATCTATAATTCGAAGATGATCCGATATTTTAAATATGGACATATGTTTTTGTTTTTGATAGTGGAAAAAAGTAGTCCGACTTATCTCATTAACGCATACTCCGGTCAGACCCTTTAATCGGATGTTATGCAGATGTCTCGCACCGGAACCCGTGTAAAAAAACCGTTCTTTTAGATTTCCTTTTCTCAAGTTATGGGGAAGACCAAGCTCAAGGCACGACAAAAGCTGTAAGCCCGAGATGTTTTAATTTTATAAACCGAATGCACTAATAAAAGGAGGATCCAAAATGAAATTCAAGTATTTCAAAATGCTGGTGCTTCTTCTGGCCGTGGTGTTGATGGTCCTGCCTGCCCGGCAGGTCTTCGCGGCAAAACCGATTGTCCTTGGATGTCCCCTTTCGACAGCCTTTCTTTACGGATGGGCTGCGGAAAGAGGGTTCAGGCTGGCAGTTGATGAAATTAATGCCAAAGGCGGGGTAAATGTAAAAGGGGAAATGCGCCCTTTTGCAGTTGAAGTGATCGACACCCGCGACCTGGAGCCGGGAGTTCCTGTAAGTGATGCCCTTTTAGCGGTGGAAAAACTCATTCTAGACAAAAAGGCCGATTTCATCTTAGGCGGCCCTATACGTTCCGAAGCAGCCCTTGCCGCCATGCCGCTTTTATCGAAATATCAAAAAGTTTCCATCCTCACCACAGGTGTGCTGACTCCCAAGTACCATGCCATGGTGGCTGAGCAGTACGATAAATTCAAGTACTGCTTTAGAATACATGGAGAGGCAAAGAATTTAGTGGGTGAGATGTTCGCCAATTTCACCGAACTGAAAGAAAAATACGGATTCAACAACCTGTTCATTATCGCCCAGGATGTTTCCCATGCCCGTGGTGCTGCCCAGGTGATGAACGACGTGGCCGTCAAAAAAGGCTGGAATGTTACCGGCGTTGAGATTTACCCCACCGGTGCCACAGATTTTTCCATGGGACTGCTCAAGGCCAAACAGACAGACTCACAGATTATCAATATCTGGATGGATATGCCTGAAAGCGCGATCTTGTTAAAGCAGTGGTATGAAATGCAAATTCCAGCGCTCCCGTTCGGGTCGACTCTGGCTGCGGCAGAACAGCCCGGTTTCTGGAAAGCCACGGACGGCAAAGGCCAATATACTCTCTGTAATGTGGTCAATGCAGGCAACGCCCCTTCCGAGGCAACCCCGTGGACAATGAAATTCTACAACGCCTACGCCAAGAAATGGGGCATTGAGCCGGAGGGCCTTGGCTCATCCAGCAGCTACATGGCTGTATATGTGCTGCGGGATGCCATTGAACGTGCGGGCAGCCTCGATTCCGACAAGGTGATTGCAGAGCTTGAAAAAACGGATGTTGCGGGAGTTTACGGCAGGCTCCGTTTCGATCCTAAAAGTCACCAGGTAATCCCTGCAACGGATCCCAAGGAAGGCGCAGTAGGAAGCATTCTGCAGTGGCAGAATGGCAAGCGTGTAGTTGTCTACCCCAAAAGCATCGCAAAGGGAAGTATCCAATTGCCTCCGTGGATGAAGATGGGGAAATAATTTTTTTAAGGATTCAAGGGGCCAAGGGTTCAAGGATTCGAGTGAAAAATCCGCCAACCTTTGACCTCTTTCTTCCAACAAAATTGTAGAATAACCAAAGAAAGAAACCGGAAACTTCAAACCAGAAACCAGAAACCAGAAACATAATCATCTATGGATATTTTAATCTACGGAACCATAAACAGTGTTACGCTTGCACTTTACGCGATTGGGTTTGCCATGGTTTACGGCGTCAGCCGCCTGCCCAATTTCGCCCACGGTGCCTTATATGTGGTCAGCGGGTTCATCACCTGGAGCTTTCTGAATTCGCTGGGGTTGAACTACCTTCTCAGTATTATTCTGGCGCTGATTGCAACCGCGATCATAGGCGCTTTGATTTACCAGTTTGTGCTCATTCGTGTCCGGGGCATGGAAATTTCGGAAATCATAGCCTCCTATGCCATTGGACTTGCGATTCTGGAAGGATTCAGATGGGGTGGTTTCAAGGGCCTGACCTATACCCTGCCAGCCTTCATCGAGGGGAGCGTCGAGATTGCCGGAGTATCGGTGGATTACCAGCGTCTTCTGGTGGTTGGCATCGGGGCTGCCGTGGTGGGCCTGCTGTGGCTGTTCACACGCTATACGCGCATCGGCCTTGCCATGCGCGGAATGGCACAGGATGAACGGGCGGCCCTCATGCTGGGTATCGATTCCGATCTGATAGCAGTTGTGGCCATGGGTTTCGGCTCCATGCTGGCGGGTTTGGCCGCCGTTTTGCTGCTTCCGCTGGGTAACATTGTCGTGGAAGCCGGCTATAATATTCTGATTCTGGCGATTGCCGTTTGCATTGTAGGGGGCCTTGGCAGCTGGATGGGGGCCGTGCTGGCTGCTTTCCTGATCGGTTTTGCCCAGATTCTGACCGTCGTATACCTGGGTGCCCATTACCAGATGGTGGTGGCGCTGCTGGCAATCATACTGACTCTGATCCTCAGACCATCGGGGCTCTTCGGGCAGCAGAAAGAACTGGAGGAGAGAGTCTAAATGGAAAATAACACCCAGCGCCGCAAGGAGCGAATCGACCGGGGCATCAAGGTGCGCACAGACGGTATCTATGCCCTGATGTCCATCAGGGAGTTGTCCTATCTTCTCTTGCCGCGACTGGTCCTGATTTTAGGAATGCTGGCCCTTCCGCTGCTGGTGCCGGGCATGTACTGGCAGCGCGTCATTACAATCACCTGCATCTACGCCCTTCTGGCGCTTAGCTTCGACTTTCTGGCCCATTACGTTGGACTGGTTTCACTGGGAGGAGCTTTTTTTGTAGGTGTCGGCGGTTATATGGCTGCCATAATGAACACAACCTTCGGCCTGCCTCCCTGGCTGACCGTTCCGCTGGCCGCCCTCGCGGGAGGCGGCATCTGCACACTGCTGCTTTTGCCCTGCCTGCCGTTAAGGGGCGTTTACTTTGCAATTGTGAGCCTCATGTATCCTCTTTTTGTGGCGCGGCTGATCGAAGCGCTGAATATTCTAGGCGGAACCGACGGTATTACCGGCATCGACGGTTTCAGCAACCGCTGGGCGGAACAGTACTTTATCATCGGAATTTTACTCCTGCTCCTGTTTGGTGTCAGGAGGCTGGTTAATACCGATATCGGTCTTGTCCTGCGCGGTGTCAAGGATAACGACCAGGCGATCCGGGCCTCCGGTATGAATGTTACCTTGTATAAAGCCATGGCCGTATATATCGCTTCGGTCATGGGATGTCTGGGAGGCGCCTGTCTGGCGCATATCTATATGTGGTCCGGGATTTCCCAGTTTGCACTCGACTTTTCAATTTTACCCATTGCCGCTACGGTGATTGGGGGAGGAGGAACCCTTATCGGACCGGTGCTGGGTTGCCTGATCCTGGTTCCCATCTCAGAGCTTTTGCGGGAATTCGGAACCCTGCGCATCGTTTTTTATGCTCTGATTCTGGTCGCTTTTATCATTTTCCGAAGCGAAGGGATTATGGTTTACGGACAGCGTAAATATCAACAGTTCGAAAGGTGGACCCGTATATGAAGCTGGATACAGATAAAGAGCCGATTCTCCGTGTAGAAAAAGTCAGCAAGGCTTTTGGCGGCATACAGGCTTTAAACGGTGTAAGTTTCGAGGTCCATAAAGGCGAAATATTAGGGATCATCGGCCCCAACGGCTCGGGGAAAACAACAGTGGTAAACTGCATCACCGGATTCATCAAAAAAACGTCAGGGCGCGTTTTCTTCCGGGGCAGGGATATATCCAACAAGCCGCCCCATAAGATTGCCGATATGGGCGTTACCCGCACATTTCAGATCATGCGGCCTTATTTTACCCTCCCGGCCTATAAGAACCTGGTCATTCCCCTTTTTTCTCCCCGGGCAAAACGCACGGGGGGATGGCGTGGCGGCGGAAGATTGGGGGACAGAAACACCGTCAGCCTTGATATCCTGGAGGAGATCGGATTTGAGCGGGATTCATACGTGCCTTACAAAACAGCCTCCACGCTGCCTACCGGTTATCTAAAGCGCCTGGAGCTTGCCCGCTGCCTGGCCTTAAAACCGGAGATCATTATTTGTGACGAAGTCTTTTCCGGTTTAAGTATGAGCGAAATAGCCAGCATGGTGCCCCTGATTGAACGTTTGCAAATGGAAGGCATTACCCTGATCATGATCGAACACCGGCTCAGGGAGCTTTTTCGGGTGGCTAACCGGATAATGATGCTCAATTTCGGGGAAAAGCTCACGGAAGGAACTTCGGAGGAGGTCATGGCCGACGAGAGGGTCAAGGAGGCTTATTTCGGATCCCAGAAGGTTGAGGAGGTTATGAGACATGCTTGAAGCGACCGGGCTGATGGTTTTTTACGAAAATATGCTGGCGCTCAACAATATCAGTATCAGGTGCGGGGTCAACCAGATTATAGGGGTCTTCGGCGCCAACAGCGCCGGCAAATCGACACTGATGTACACCCTTTCCGGCATAATGCAGGATATTCAAAAAAAAGAAGCCATGGCCGGCGGCGAACGGATCACTCTTATGGGCGAGGTCAGGTACATGGGCGAAGATATTTCCGGTCTGAAACCGAGCCAGCGGGCACGCAAAGGTATAGTGCTCTGTCCGGAAAGGAGGCGCATTTTTAACGAAAGCAGCGTACTTGAAAATCTTAAAATCGGCGGATACCTTGCTTCATCATCCGAGGCCCGCAATACGCTCGAATATGTATTCAAAATATTTCCGCCCCTTGCAAGGCTTAAAAAGCGCATCGGAGGTTTCTTAAGCGGGGGCGAACAGCAGATGCTTGCGATCGGCCGGGCACTGATGGCTCAGCCTAAGATCCTGCTTCTCGACGAACCGCTTATGGGATTGAGCCCTTTGATGCAGGCTGAGCTGATTCTTGCCACCAAAGGGATTTGTGAGGAGATGAAGCTTTCGGTCATCATTACAGAACAATATGCCCGGCCTGTGTTGCCGATTGTGGATTACGCCTATATTCTTGAAAACGGATCGGCGGTAATGGAAGGCAGCAAACAAGAGCTTATGGACAACCCGGACGTTCGCTCCGCTTATTTCGGGATCGAGGAATCGTATGAATGACAGAACCGCTGATAATGATCTTGTAAATGAGCTGACCTATACGCGATTTGACCAGATGGCGGGAAAATACCCGCGGAATACGGCCATTATATATATGGGCGAAAAGTTCTCCTATCGCAGGCTGTATGACCTGAGCGTGCGTTTTGCAGGAGCACTGGAGGATCTGGGAATCCGCAAGGGCGACCGGGTGATGATCTATGTCTCCAACTGCATCCAATGGGTCATTGCCTTTATCGGAATCCAGAAACTGGGAGCGGTGATCGTACCGGTTTCCCCGATTTACACCTCCCATGAACTCGACTACATGGTCAGAGATTCCGGGGCGGAAACAATCATCTGCCTCGACACCAATTTTTGCTATGTCAGGGAGGTGATGGAAAAGAGAGGCTTAAAACATGTCATCGTCACCAACCTTGTGGATCTGCTCCCGCCCTGGAAACGGTATCTGGGTGTTTTGTTCGATAAAATTCCAAACGGCAAAGTCGATTACAGCCCGGGCGTTTACAGGTTCAAATCTCTTTTGAAGCATGCCCCGCTTAAGAGACCGGCAGAGATAGATCCCATGAAAGACCTTTCCTATCTGCTTTATACCGGGGGAACAACCGGTTTTCCCAAGGGCGTTCCAGGCAATCACTGTGGTATGACTTCGTATGTCAACAATGTTACCGACGATGTGGCCGGTGACCGGCTGCTGGAAGGCAGAGATGTCTATATTGCGGTTAATCCGATGTTTCACATTATGGCCCTCGGGCTCTTCATGTCGATCGGCCTGAACAAGGGAAATGCTACGGTGCTTATGCCCGTTCCCCAGGTTGACGCGATTCTCGAAAGCATTCAGCGTTTCGGCGTGCGATGGATTCTCGGTGTGCCTGCCCTGTACCGGATGATTCTTGATAACGACCGGCTCGATCAATATAAACTCGATTCGCTTCTCTATTGCTTCTGCGGCGGCGATGTGCTTCCCGCGGAGATGTATAACCGCTGGGAGGAGCATTTCAATATTCCGATCTACCAGGTCTACGGGTCAACCGAGGTGGGACACGTTTGCTACAGCCGGATCGACAAGAAGCCAAAACCCGGAACCATCGGTCTTCCCTTAAGAAGCCGGGAATGTATGATCGTAAACCCGGTTACGCTGGAGCCGGTCTCTTCCGGTGAAAGTGGAGAACTGCTCGTATCTTCACCATACACCATTAAAGGCTACTGGAACAAGCCGGACGAGACCGAGCGGACCTGTGTTTCGATCGGCGGTAAAGTATATTGCCGAATGGGTGATTTCGTAAGTGAAGATGAGGATGGCGAGCTCTATTATGTGGAGCGCAGCGCCGATCTCATCAAGCATAAAGGCTACCGGATATCGGCATCGGAAGTGGAGGCCATACTTCAGGATCATCCTACGGTTATAGGCGCCTGTGTGGTGGGCGTACCCGATGAGCGGGTAGGTGAACGGATAAAGGCCATCGTGGTGCTCAAAGAAGACGCACGTGGAGTCGGCGGATCAGACCTGATTAAATGGTGCCGCGAACACCTCGCTTCCTATAAAGTGCCCGCTTATATCGAATTCAGGGACATGCTGCCCAAGTCGAAGGTCGGCAAACTGCTGCGCCGGGAGATCCGCGATGAAGAGCGGCGGCGCGTCTCAAAGGGTAAAGAGTAGGAGTCGGAGTCGCATTCTTGCGAAAAGCCAAAACCCATTACCCCTGACCGTGCCTTTAATCAGATACTATATAGCGATTGTCAGAATAACGTTCCAATTGGAGTTCGTTCAAATTGTTTGGGTATGGGTGCGTATGCGAACCGCAGGAATAATGACCTGCCCTTCGTCAACGGCGGCATATCCGCATCCATGAAATCCGTGCAGCCCCAA
>JAHJJB010000193.1 GCA_018823005.1 Pseudomonadota bacterium
GCATAGGAGCCCAGATTCTGGTTGATCTCGGTGTAAGGAAGATGAGGCTGATTACAAACAATCCGAAAAAAATGGTCGGACTCGAAGGGTATGGGCTTAGCCTTATAGAACAGGTTGGCATAGAAATTGAGCCAAATAAATATAATAAAGGGTATCTGGAGTGTAAGCGGTTAAAAATGGGACATTTGATTAACCCTGATATAGCGCCATAACTAATTATTCAGAGGTATCCGATAAAACAGGAGGGAAATATGCCTAAAATTATAGAAGCCAAACTTCTTGCCGAAGGGAAGAAATTTGCCATTATTGCAAGCCGGTTTAATGACTTTATAACTGACAAGCTTGTAGGAGGAGCAGTTGATGCCCTCCTGCGTTCCGGCGCAAAGGATGCTGATATCGAAATAGTAAAAGTGCCGGGCTCATTTGAAATTCCGCTACTCGCAAAGTTAATAGCAAGAAAAAAACGACATAATGCTGTTATATGTCTCGGTGCGGTCATCCGGGGGGCAACGCCGCATTTTGATTATGTTAGTGCGGAAGTCTCCAAGGGGATTGCAATGGTAAGTCTGGAAACTGAGATCCCTGTGATATTCGGAATAATAACTGCTGATACTATTGAGCAGGCTATTGAACGGGCTGGTACGAAAGCTGGAAACAAAGGCTGGAGTGCGGCTATTTCTGCCATCGAAATGGCAAATCTAGTTGAAATAGTAGATCAAGCATAACAATGGGAAGTCGTCGAAGAGCAAGGGAACTTGCAATGCAAGCTCTTTTCTATATGGATAACTGCAATGATGACTCCGAAGAAATTTTAAAACGCTTCTGCATCAATTTCAATCCGACCGAAGATATCCTTCCCTTCTTTTACAGGCTTGTGAAAGGTGTTGTATCTGAAAGGAACGAAATAGATTCAATAATTGAAAAGTTTTCCAGCAACTGGAAAATAAGCCGGATGGCCTGTGTTGACAGAAACATCATGAGAATGGCCGTTTATGAACTTCTCTGGTGCAGCGATATTCCTTCCAAAGTCTCGATAAATGAAGCTATCGATATCGGGAAAAAATATGGGACAGGAGAATCCGGGCCCTTCATAAACGGTATTCTTGACACTATCCGGGATGCCATAGAAAAAGGGAGCATTAAAGCAAAAGATAATACAACGGAAGATAATAGCTTTAAAGAAACAGATTCAGAAGAATAAGAGATAATTTTTTATCATTACAATAACTGGAGGTCGTTTTGATTATAAAGGATTTGTCGGTCGGGCCTATAATGGCAAACTGTTTTATTGTAGGATGTGAAAAAACCAGGGAAGCGGCTGTTATTGATCCGGGAGATGAGCCCGACAAAATTTTGCTGACACTTGCCGGTCTGAAGCTTAAAGTAAAATATATCATAAACACTCACGGACATTTTGATCATGTCGGTGGTAATAAGAGGATGAAGGATGCGACAGGCGCGGATATCCTGATACACAGTCTTGATGCTCCAATGCTTGGTTATATTTCACAGAGTGCATCCGCATGGGGTATGAATGCCGAAGATTCTCCGCCTCCTGACCTCATGCTGAAAGATGGTGACGAGGTAAAATTCGGTGATATTACTCTGAAAGTTATACATACACCGGGGCACTCCCCGGGAGGCATATCTCTTTATTCGGACGGATTTGTTTTTGTCGGGGATACCCTGTTTGCCGGTTCCATTGGGCGCACGGATTTTCCGGGTGGTGATTTTGATACTCTTATTTCAAGCATAAGGAAGAAGCTTTTTGTGCTTGGAGATGATGTGAGAGTTTTTACAGGACACGGCCCTGAAACAACAATCGGCGCTGAGAAAAAGTATAATCCGTTTGCAGGGCAGGGATGATTGCTGCCTGAAGCCCGGTTAAAAAGCTCCGAGCTGACAGTCTCTGATCTTTATTCCAAGTGTTTCACAGGAGCAACTTACCGAAAATCTTGATACCTTCAAATCGGCGGCAATTTCCCATGCTTTGATGCAGGACAGTTTTTCACCGGCAAGGGATTTGCTTATGGCAGCTTTGAGTTCTTCAGAAACATTCTCCTGGGCTGTTACTATTTTCTTATTTGGTTTGTAACCGAACAGCCCGAGCTGGCAGTTAACAAGCCTAATCTTGAGCCTGTCTGCGGCTTCCCCAACATCTTTTGTCTGGATATTCAATTTTCCGGCTATCTCAAAAGCTTTTATGCAGGATAGTTCATTATCCGCTGCACTGCACATAATCTCCGTATCAAGCAGGCTGTTTTTTTCAGTCATGTTTGTGTCCTTTCGTAAATATAAAGGTTCTATAGCGATTGTCAGAATAACGTTCCAATTGGAGTTCGTTCAAATTGTTTGGGTATGGGTGCGTATGCGAACCGCAGGAATAATGACCTGCCCTTCGTCAACGGCGGCATATCCGCATCCATGAAATCCGTGCAGCCCCAA
>JAHJJB010000194.1 GCA_018823005.1 Pseudomonadota bacterium
CAGCACATTTATAAACTGCGGAAGTTCATCAAGGCTTGTCTTTCTCAGGAACCGGCCAAGGGGAGTCACCCTCGGATCATTGCATATTTTGAAAACACCCGGTGCATCTTTATCTTCTTTTCCCTCTTCTATATATTTTTTAATATATTCCCTGTGGCGGTCAGAATCACAATCAGTGTACATTGATCTGAATTTAAGGAACGTGAATATCTCGCCGTTTAATCCCATTCTATCCTGCTTAAAAAAAACAGGGCCTTCTGACGTATATTTGATCGCTGCGGCAATGATCAGTAGAAGGGGAGAAAGACACACCAGAGCAAATAAACTCCCAAATATATCCATAAGTTTTTTTGCCGGTGATTTTGCCTGTCTGGAGGTTCCGGGCTTCGAAAGATCAGGATAGAGGGTTATATTGAACAGTCCGTTATTGATTATGGAGCTTCCGTTCTGCTCTGGAAATACATGAAATGATACTTTTATTTTTTTTATTAATTCCGCATCAATAGTCTTACTGATCCTGTCGTGCAGATTGCGCAAAATAGACTCAATCGAAGTTTCATTGACGGAAGCCATCTCAGTATATATAGCCCCCATTACCTTATTCTCTTCATACCATCCGCTGATATCTGTTTCCCTTGAGCAGGAAATGAGAACCCCCTTCATTTCATTCTTTATTTTATCAGGGATTTGACCTTTGCGCTTTCCGCTAAGAAGTTCTGAGATATCGACAAGCAAAAGGAGAAAAGGCTTTCTTGATCGTTCCGTTCTTTTCCGCTCGATCCGCAGCATGTGGTGAAATATGGGAGTGGTACAGAATATATGGTTTTTCTCAATGAAAGGTTCAGTAATCTCTTTTGACTGCCTCTTTGGTAGGCCACCGGATGACTTGTTGTCATTCGAGTTTAGTTTTTCAGCAGCATCAATAAAAGGTTCATTCATTTTTGTCACTATTGATCATGTTTGTTCTTTGAGAATAAATCTTATTTGCTGGTATATAGTCAACTAAGCTCATAATCAATACAATAATAAGATAGGGGTTAGGGGTTAGGAAAACATCCTCTCGAACTCTATACCTAGCCCCTACACCCTATCCTCTTTCCGATTTCTTAAAAACTGAGCCGACTTTCTGGAAAAAATTCTGGGGTCTGACTTCCTTTGAATAACCATAATCATAATAATACCGGTTGGTTCCAAAATAGCGTGAATGGAGAGCCGATGATTTAAAATTCATGTCATTCAACACAACACCAATGATTTTTTCTTTTCCCAGCATTTTAACAGCCTGCTGAACCGATTCCCTTGGTGTTTCCCCCGCCCTTACCACAAAGATAATACCATCAACCATCCTGTCCAGAACACTTGGTTCTGTTGTTGCAAGTACCGGCGAAGAATCAAGAATAATATACCGGTCATTGTAGCGTGATTTCAATTCATCAACGAGAGTCTCCATCCTTTTTGAGGCAATCAGTTCAACCGGGTTATCCTGAGTGCTCCCGCCGGTGAGGAGAGACAGCTTATCGATCTGGGTTTTTACCAGAAGGTCTGGCAGATCATAATATCCCAGCAGATAATCTGAAAGCCCCTTGGATTCCGTCATCCCGAACCATCTTGAAAGGGTCGGATTCCGCAGGTCACAATCGACAAGCATTGCATGGCTGTGCAATTCAACAGCAATAGTTATGGCCAGATTTATAGCTATAAGGCTTTTACCGTCTCCACTGAACGAGCTTGTTACAAGAATTGTCTTCGGTTTATTTTCCAGGGAAGGCCTGAACAGATATGTTCTTAATTTCCGGAACTGCTCGGAAACAATGGAACTGGACTGGAAAAACGCAACAAGTTTGTCGTCTAAGACAGCATTATCAACTGAGGCCTTAACCGGCTCTGTCTTTAGTTCCGGAGTTCTTTCTTTCTCTGCCTTCTGCAGCGCTTCATACATTTTTCCCATAGTAATCCATTACCTTTTGTCCGATTTGATACCCTTTTATTTATGGTTAAGAATTAGAGGATTCGAGCTTTGAGGGTATAGGGGCTAGGGTTTAGGGTCAAGGAGGAATCTTTGTTCCTAAACCCTATACCCTAGCCCCTAAACCCTATCCTCTAAACCCTAACTTTTGAATCCAGCCCATAAAATAATCCGGAAATAATCCATAAGCTATTAATATTGCGCAAACAAGCACGATGAAAATAATAAAAAGCGCCGGCCAAAACCCGCTCTTCTTAACCTTTTGCAGCCCTTCCAGATCCCTGATTGTCTCAAGAATGACCGGTTTTCTGATCCGGCTCAAATCCCTTGAAAATGCCGTGATCAGCGCATTGTCGCATACAATGTTTATCAAACGCGGGATGCCTTTTGAGTATTTGTATATCGCCTTAACAGCCCCGTTATCGAACAGGGTTAGGTTCCGGGCTCCCGCCTTTTTCAGCCTGAACAGAATGTACTCTTGTGTCTCCGCAAAATTTAGTGCATTCAAGTTGTAACGTGTTGTAATTCTCTGTTTTAATGCCCTGAATTTTTCATCTGCCAGAGTCTTGTTAAGCTCCGGTTGTCCAAGGAGAATAACATGAAGCAGCTTGTTTCTTGAAGTTTCAAGATTCGTAAGCAGCCGGACTTCTTCAAGGAGTTTCTTGTCTAAATTCTGTGCTTCATCTATGATAAGAAATACCTTGTCTTTCCTTTCGAAACATTCCAGAAGGAAATGGTACAGTAATGTGATATTTTGTCCCCGCGTTCCCCCGCCTTCTTCTCTTATCCCCAAATCGACACAAACATAATCAAGGAAATCATCAGGTTCCATAAGAGGATTGAATATATTTGCGATCCGTACATTTTCATCCAATGTACTTAAAATCATATGAACGAGAGTCGTTTTTCCTGTACCGACCTCCCCTGTAACAACACTGAACCCTTTTCCCTCCCTGATTGCATACCTGAGGTGAGCAAGGGCTTCCTTGTGATTCTCGCTGAGATAGAAAAACCTCGGGTCCGGCGTTATTTCAAATGGCTTGTTGTTGAAGCCATAGTACTTTTCATACATGGCTAGGCTGCTTCTCTTTCGATTCTGGGTATTGTGGCAATCACCCTCAATCCGAGAGTAACTTCAACATCCCCGGCATCGTGGAAAGTTGTATCCAGCTGCTCACGGATAATTACCATCCCGAAACTGCAGCCCAGGCACAACACCAGGCCAATG
>JAHJJB010000195.1 GCA_018823005.1 Pseudomonadota bacterium
AGCAGTAGAATATAAGAGCGGTTAGTAAAAAGCAAGCCCCAGTTTTTGAAATACTTTCTTTCAAAAAGATTAAAACTGGGGTATTGTAAAAGTCAGATTACCTCTAAAAGAGTTGGTGATCCTGTGAGGGTTCGAGGATTCGAGAATTCAAGTGTTCAGGGGAAATACTTAGGATATTCAAACATCTAAATGTTGTAAAAAAGGGGTAATAACTTTATTTGTATATACACTAAACAAAAGAATTACAGAAGTTTCTCCCAACCAAATGGGAGAAGAACCAAGGTTTTTGTGATATGAAAGTGCTGATTACAAATGATGACGGTATCTATGCTCAAGGCTTATGGGCACTGTACAAGAGGTTTGCCATAAGCCACTTTGTGACAGTTATAGCGCCTGACCGCGAAAGGAGCGCCGTTAGTCATGCCATAACACTGCATGAACCCCTTCGCGCAAACAGGGTTGATCTGGATGGCGGGCTTCCAGGATATGCTGTTAACGGTACTCCTGCCGATTGCATCAAGCTCGGCATACTTGAGATACTCGGATGTAAACCGGATATAGTTATTTCAGGTATAAATCCCGGTGCTAATGTGGGCGTCAATGTCAACTATTCCGGTACGGTTGCGGCGGCCAAGGAGGCTTCTCTTTATGGTGTGAGCGCTATCGCTGTATCCATCCAGGGCTTTGACATGAAACACCTTGACGATGCGGCAATATTTGTTGAAAGACTTACCATGGAAGTTGTTGAAAAAGGGCTTCCTTTCGGAACTTTTCTTAATGTTAATATTCCGGACATATCAATAAATGAAGCAGCGGGAGTCTGTATCTGCAGGCAGGGCACAGATATTTCCCCCGAGTTTTTTGAAAAAAGAGTTGATCCCCGGAATCGTACGTATTACTGGCAGGGATATGATACCAATCCTTCCGTGTATAATCCGGATACTGACGGGGCAGTTCTTTACGACAAATTTATATCAATAACTCCAATCAAGTGCGATATGACCGACTACGGCATGATGGAATCTCTTAAAGAGTGGAATATAAATAAAAGCTGAGAAGGTGTTTATGAAAAAACAGTATGCCGGATCTTTAAAGGCAGGAGATAAGGTGGATGATGTTTTTGTCCTTTATGAAAAGATTCTTGCTCAAAAAAAAGATGGGAGCGATTATCTGAACAATACCTTTTCCGACAAGACAGGAAAGATAAAAGGTGTCTTATGGGATAATGTGGATAAAATCACAGCAGGAACAAATGGCGGTGATTTTGTTCATGTCAGGGGAAATGTTTCGGAATACAAGGGAACTTTACAGGTTGTAATAAAGAGCATGGAGACCATATTGCCGGATTCGGTTGATCCTTCCGATTTCCTTCCGGCAACCGGGCGCGATATCGATTCCATGTTAAAGCAACTGTCCGGGCTTTCAGATTCAATCAAAGAGAAAAAATTAAGGGAGCTTTTCACGGCTTTCTGGAATGACTCTGAGTTTGTCGATAAATTCAAAAAAGCTCCTGCCGCGAAAAAAATGCATCATGCCTATATCGGCGGCCTGCTGGAGCATACCCTTTCAATGGCTTTACTTGCGGACAAGATAGCAGGCCATTACAGCGGTCTTGACAGAGATCTTCTTATTGCCGGAACGATTCTTCATGATATCGGGAAAATAAGAGAATTTGAATACGATATTAAGATTGATTATTCGGATGAAGGGAGGCTTTTAAGCCATATAGTGATAGGAGTTGGAATGATCGATGAGAAGATTAAGGAGATCAAAGAGTTCCCGGACGCCCTTGCGCTCATGTTAAGGCACATGATAGTAAGCCATCACGGCACGCGAGACTTCGGTTCTCCTGAGCCACCGAAGACGATTGAAGCAGTCCTTCTTAATTATATCGATGAAATAGATTCCAAGATAAGCGGCATACGTGAATTCATTGCTTCCGGTGAAGGAGGGGGAAACTGGACATCTTACCATAAAATACTTGAGCGCCATTTTTATACAGGGGGAAATGGTATGCCGGCAAAGGAAGAAAAGAGGTTGGAATAAAGAGATGTTTATAACATTCGAAGGGATTGAAGGTTCCGGAAAAACGACCCAGATACGCCATGTTCTGGAATTTTTGAAGCAAAGAGGAAAGGATTGCATCGTGACCCGTGAACCGGGGGGCACTGTAACAGGTCAGAAGATCCGGGCGATTCTCCTTGATCCTGAAAGCAGTGGGATAGACCCTTCAACCGAGCTTCTCTTGTATGTGGCTGACAGAGCCGAACACGTCAATAAAATTGTAAGGCCGGCATTATCATCAGGCAAGACCGTTTTATGTGACCGCTATTATGATGCGACTATTGCATATCAGGGATATGCCCGGGGATTGGATATAGATTTATTAAAAAAGATGCATAAACTGATTCTGAATGATTTAAAGCCCGACATCACCTTTCTTCTCGACCTTCCTCCTAAAGCCGGTCTTTCGAGGGCATGGAAACAGATAGAAGAGGGGGAACGGGCAGGAATTGAAACAAGATTTGAAAAAGAAGCCATTGCTTTTCATGAAAAGGTAAGGGAAGGTTATCTTGAGCTTGCACGTCAGGAGCCCGGACGCTTTGTCGTTGTTGACGCCATGAAGGATGAAGATGATGTCAGGCAGGATATAATAAAGGTATTGTTATGAGCTGCTCTATACTGGACACTATTGGAAATACCCCGCTTGTTGAAATAAAAAACCTGAATCCCAACCCCAGGGTAAGGATTCTTGCCAAACTTGAGTACTTTAACCCCGGAGGTTCGATAAAAGACAGGGCTGCCCTCTTTATGATCGAAGAGGGGGAAAAGTCGGGCGAACTTACACGCGACAAGACCGTCATAGAGGCGACCAGCGGCAATACCGGAATAGGCCTTGCCCTGGTATGCTCGGTCAAGGGATACAGGCTGCTTCTTACCATGTCCGAAGCCGCAAGCGTCGAACGCCAGAAAATACTTAAAGCCCGTGGAGCGGAAATTCTGCTTACTCCCGGACATCTCGGTACAGACGGCGCCATTGAAGAAGTTTACCGGCTTTGCAGGGAAAACCCCAATGCCTATTTTATGACGGATCAGTTCAATAACAAGGCAAACTGGGAGGCTCATTATTTTGGAACAGCCGAAGAGATATGGAGACAGACTGAAGGAAAAGTAACAATTGTTGTGGCTACACTTGGAACGACCGGAACCGTTATGGGAATCACAAGAAAGCTCAAGGAATATAATTCTGACGTCAGAATCGTAGGAGTCGAACCGTATCTTGGGCATAAAATCCAGGGTCTCAAGAATATGAAAGAGGCATACAGGCCTGAAATTTATGAAAAGAAGCTCATTGATAAAGTAGTGAATATCGACGATGAAGAAGCCTTTGAAATGGCAAGACGTCTTGCAAGGGAAGAGGGCCTGTTTGTGGGAATGAGCAGCGGAGCTGCAATGGTAATTGCCGGGAATGAAGCGTCAGCTATGAATGAAGGAACGATAGTTGTTATATTCCCCGACAGCGGTGAGAGATATTTGAGCACATCCCTTTTTGCAGTCAAGGAAAAGATCGAGCTCAATCTTTTCAATACAATGAGCAGGAGCAAGGAGCCTTTTGAACCTGTTTCCACCGGGAAAGCGTCGGTCTATTCATGCGGGCCGACAGCCCATGCGAGAATGCATCTTGGGGAATGCCGGCGTTTTGTGTTTTCAGACCTTTTGTGCCGTTACCTTGAGTTCAGGGGGTATTCCGTAAAGCATATAATGAATATCACGGACCTTGACGATAAAACCATAAACGGGTCGGAAAAAGCCGGGCTTGATTTGTCCGTGTTTACGGAAGAGCATATTGATCTGTTT
Source organism: Pseudomonadota bacterium (assembly GCA_018823005.1). Lineage (GTDB taxonomy): Bacteria > Desulfobacterota > Desulfobacteria > Desulfobacterales > RPRI01 > RPRI01. Next base: position 3,859 of record JAHJJB010000195.1, read on the forward strand.
ATGAAGGATCTGGAATTTCTCCGCATAAAACCTGCCGATAATTATCCAAGGGCGAGCGGGCATGTTGAAGATATGATTTCGCTTGCCGGAAAGCTGGTTAAAAAAGGCTATGCCTATGAAAAGCTGCGCTCCCTCTATTTTGATATTTCACGGTTTTCCGATTACGGCAAGTTGTCCGGTATCGACATCAACAAGATAAAGGTCGGAGCAACGGTTGATCTTGATGAATATGAAAAAGATAACCCGAGGGATTTTACTCTCCTGAAAAGATCGAAATTATCGGAGTTGAAAAGAGGTATATACACTGCAACGGACTGGGGGAATGTCAGGCCTTCATGGCACATCCAGTGCGCTGCAATATCAATGAAATATCTTGGCGAAAGCTTTGATATACATACAAGCAGCAGGGAACTCGTCTTCCCGCACCATGAAAACGAAATAGCAATAGCCAAGGCTTTGACCGGGAAACCTCTCGCCAGATACTGGATGCACTGTGACAGGGTGCTTATTGACGGCAAGAAAGTAGATGAAACAAAGGAAAGATTGTCAGTTTCAGACCTTGCGGAGATGGGCTATTCAGGAAGGGAAATAAGATTCTGGCTTATATCGGGTCACTACAGGAAACCGGTTACATTTTCAAAAGAAAGGCTTGAAGATGCAAGGCGCTCTTTAACACGGCTTGATACATGTATTCATGACCTTGCTGATGTTAAGGACGGGGAGCCATATCCAGATATTGACCAGCTTCTTTATGATATAAAAAACGGTTTTACCAGCGCCATGGATGACGATCTTAACATATCCGCCGCTCTTTCTTCCGTATTCAGAATAGTAAGACAGATAAATGTTCTGGTAGTAAATAAAATGATAGATCCTGATGGAGCATCAAAGATTCTTGATGCATTCCGTTACATTGATTCGGTCCTTAATTTTTTGGATTTTAAAAATGGAACTGTTGACCCTGAAATTAAGCTCCTTCTGAAAGAAAGGGATAGGGCAAGGAAAGACAAAAACTGGAGCCTTGCAGACAGTTTGCGGGATAAGCTGGAGTCGATGGGGGTAACTATAAAAGACCAGAAAATCTGAAGAAATATAAATTCTGAAAAGACGGCCTCGGGTCCGGAAAAGATAAATATTACATTGACATGGAGCCTTTTCCCCCATAAAGATACTTCTGCCCGAACAGCCCCAAAAACCCAAAGGGAAAAACGAAGATCCCTGTTACGGAATATAAAACAATAAAACAAAAAAAGGAGGTATCTATGGTAAAAAAATCGATTGGTTTTGTTTTTGCCTTGGCTGTTGCTGTTTTTTTTACCCTGCAGGCTGATTCGGCAATGGCTCAACGCACGGAAGTCCAGTTCTGGCATGGTCTTGCCCAGCCGCTGGGCGGGATACTCGAAAAAATCGTCGCTGATTTCAACGCCTCGCAGAACAAGTACCAGGTGAACCCGACATTTAAGGGCTCCTATCCCGATACGATGGTTGCCGCTATTGCAGCATACCGGGCCGGGAATGCGCCCCACATCGTCCAGATGTTCGAGGTGGGCACGGCCACGATGATGGCTGCCGGGGAAGCCATCAAGCCTGTCTATGCGCTGATGAGCGAAACGGGTGTCGCTTTCGATCCCAAAGCTTATGTTCCGGCAATCAGCGGCTACTACAGCCTCCCGGATGGGCGGATGATGTCGATGCCATTCAACAGCTCAACAGCCGTGATGTTCTACAACAAGGATGCTTTTAAAAAGGCCGGCCTCGATCCCGAGAAGCCGCCGCGCACGTGGGGCGAACTTCGCGCCGCCGCCCAGAAGATCAGGGCAGCCAATGCAGCCAATGTGGGCTTTACCTGCGCCTGGCCGACCTGGACACAGTTCGAACAGTTCAGTGCCGTCCATGACGTTCCGCTGGCAAGCAAATCGAACGGTATGGAAGGGATGGACGCGGTCCTTGCCGTCAACAGCCCCCTCCATGTCCGCCATGTCCAGACCCTGATCGACATGCAGAAGGAAGGGAGCTTCAAATATGCCGGTCGCGGTTCGGTGGGAGACGCCCTCTTCCCCTCAGGCGAGGCGGCGATAATCCACGCCTCTTCAGGGCTGCGGGCGAGAATACTGCGCGAGGCCAAGTTCGATTGGGGCGTCACGATGCTGCCATATTACGATGACGTCAAGGGCGCCCCGAAGAATTCCATAATAGGCGGGGCCAGTTTCTGGGCCATGACAGCCCCAAAAAGAACCGTGGAGGAATACCGTGCCGTGGCAGAATTTTTCAAGTATATAAGTCTGCCGGATGTGGTGGCGAAGTGGCATATGGATACAGGCTATCTCCCGGTCACTTTTGGCGGTTTTGAGCTTGCCCAGGCACAGGGTTACTACAAAAAGAATCCCGGAGTGGATATACCTCACCGCCAGATGACCAGAACAGAACCCACAGTCAATTCCAGGGGTCTCAGGCTTGGCGGGATGCCGGAGATCCGGGTGGTTATAGAGGAAGAACTGGAAAAAGCCCTTCAAGGAAACCAGACCGCCCAGCAGGCCATGGACAGCGCCGTCGCCAGGGGTAACGTGATCCTGCGCAATTTTGAAAAAACCAATCGCTGATCAGCCCTGCGATTGTCTTACATTAATATACCGGGGGGCTCAGCCCCCCGGTCATCATAAAGTGCGAGTACCCTTTAAATATGTCCAAATATAAGGGTCTTGTACAGGGGGAATTGATGCAGCGCCGGGTTATTTTCAACAACAAAATGCTTCCCTACCTGCTGCTTGCGCCGCAACTTGCCATAACCGTGATCTTCTTCTTCTGGCCGGCCCTGCAGGCCATTCTCCAGTCGTTGTTGCGCCAGGATCCTTTCGGCCTCCGGACGAAGTTCATCTGGTTCGACAATTACGCAGTTGTTTTATCCGATCCACTCTATCTGAATTCAGTGAAAACAACATTCATATTCGCTTTTTCAGTCACCGCCATCGCGATGACATCCGCCTTGCTTCTGGCATTTATGGCTGACAAGAATATCCGGGGGGCCGGCGCCTACAAAACAATGCTGATATGGCCCTATGCCGTTGCGCCTGCGGTAGCCGCGGTGCTCTGGCTTTTTATTTTCCATCCAAACATCGGTTATTTCGGACGGGCCATGCGGGAGATCGGCATTCCCTGGGACTATAAGCTGAACGGCAATCAGGCGCTGTCGCTCGTCATACTGGTTGCCTCCTGGAAGCAGGTGAGCTATAATTTTCTCTTCTTTCTGGCGGCACTCCAGTCGATTCCCAAATCCGTGCTCGAAGCGGCATCAATCGACGGTGCAGGTTCTGCGAGGCAATTCTGGACCATCGTTTTTCCGTTGATTTCTCCAACTTCCTTCTTTCTTCTCATGGTCAACATGGTCTATTCCTTCTTCGATACATTCGGGGTGATTCACGCCCTGACCGGCGGTGGTCCCGGCAAGGCCACGGAAACGCTTATTTATAAAGTCTACTCCGACGGAGTGCTATTTCTCGACCTCGGCGGCTCCTCCGCCCAGTCGGTGATTCTGATGATAATCGTAATCGGATTGACTGCCGTTCAATTCCGCTATATCGAAAGAAAGGTTCATTACTGATGAAGGGTTACACGCATAACGGTAACTGGCAGGCGCATTTTTTTCTTGTCATCGGCGTGGCTGTGCTGGCCTTTCCGGTTTATCTCGCCCTGATCGGTTCTACCTGGGATGCCGGCACGATTGCGCGGGGGGAAATGCCGCTTTATCCGGGACCAAACATGGTTTCAAACTACCTGCTGGCCTGGGGATCGGGTTCCGGGCAGCGGGTAATGGGAGTGCCTGCAGAAACAATGATGCTCAACAGCCTCGTAATGGCTCTGGCCATAAGCCTGGGAAAAATAGCCATCTCCCTTATTTCCGCCTATGCGGTGGTTTTTTTCCGGTTTCCGGGGCGGATGTTTTTCTTCTGGATGATTTTCGTTACGCTCATGCTGCCGGTAGAGGTGCGGATTATTCCCACCTACAAGGTGGTGTCGGACCTGGGTATGATCGATTCCTACCTGGGATTGACAATTCCGCTCATTGCCTCTGCCACGGCTACGCTGCTGTTCCGTCAGTTTTTTCTCACCATTCCGGATGAACTGGTTGAAGCGGCGAGGATCGACGGGGCCGGACCCCTCCGCTTTTTCTGGGATACGGTTCTTCCCCTCTCCCGAACCAACATAGCCGCGCTCTTCGTTATCATGTTCATCTACGGATGGAATCAGTACCTATGGCCGCTCCTGATTACCACTAGCAAGGATATGAGCACCATTGTTATCGGAATCGTGAAGATGATCGGTACGGGTGACGCTCAGACAGACTGGCAGATCATAATGGCCGCCACGATTCTGGCCATGCTTCCGCCAGTGATGATAGTTATTTTCATGCAGCGATGGTTCGTAAAGGGACTGGTTGATTCCGATAAATAAAGGGACTTATTAATGAACGGCGCACATATAAGAATCGTCAATATCAGGAAAAATTTCGGGAAAATCATCGTAATTGAAGGAGTCAGCTGCGATATCAGGGAAAGCGAATTCATCGTAATCCTTGGCCCTTCGGGCTGCGGCAAATCGACTCTGCTCAGAATAATTGCAGGGCTTGAAACAGCCACAGAGGGTGAAATTCATATCGGCGGGAAAATCATGAATCAGGTGGAGCCCAAAGACCGAAACATTGCCATGGTTTTTCAGAACTATGCCCTTTATCCCCATATGACCGTCTGGAACAACATGGCATACGGACTCAAGGTTCGTAAGACGCCCAGGGCTGAGATAGAAGCGCGGGTCAAGAAGGCCGCTGACATCCTGGGCCTCAACGGCCTTATGCAGCGAACCCCTCGTGAGTTGTCGGGCGGCCAGAGGCAGCGCGTCGCCATGGGCCGGGCCATTGTCAGGGAACCCTCGGCCTTTCTATTTGATGAACCCCTTTCCAACCTCGATGCCAAACTCCGGGTGCAGATGCGCCTTGAGATTAAAAAACTTCATCAATCGGTCCGGACAACCAGTATTTACGTTACCCACGATCAGGTGGAGGCGATGACCCTGGCTGACCGCCTGATCGTCATGAACGCAGGGAAGTTCGACCATGTCGGCACACCCATGGATGTCTATGAACGTCCCGCAACCCTCTTTGTTGCAGGTTTCATCGGCTCCCCCGCTATGAACATCATACCCATGGAGCTTTGCCCGGAGGGGGATGCAGTTAAGCTCCCGGACGGATCGTGGCTGCCGCTTGCGGAACGGCTCGTAAATGCAAGAAACATCTCTGTCATGGTCGGTATGAGGCCCGAGCATATCACTCTGGCCGAGGGGGAAAGAGGAGCTTTCCGGATGCCAGTCGAACTTGTGGAAGTTCTGGGGGCTGACACCCTTGTCCATGGGCCCATAGACGGGGAAAACCAGCTTACAATCCGCCTGCCGGGAAGCTATAAGGTAGGTCGGGGGGACAAGCTGAAGCTGCATATAAATCCTGATAAACTTCACATATTCGACCGAGCGACGGGGATGAGGATTAATTAAAGAGCTAATGGTTCGAGCGTCCCTACCCCTTTTGCAATCAAAATCAGGCAGGGCCGGATTGTCCAGCTTCTATCTCGACCCTGACCGGCTCCTTGATGTGCAGATATCGCTGAGGAAAGGGGATTTCTATTCCGGCCGCCTTGAGCCTGTCCCAAATCGCAAAATAGAGGTCGCTCTTGAGTACGCCGGGGCGGCGAGTCATATCGGCCGTCCAAACCCGCAACTCGAAATCCAAAGAGCTTTCACCAAACGCCAGGAATATCACCTGCGGCGCCGGGTCTTTCAATACATTAGAGGAGGCGGCGGCCACTTCAAGCAGGATTCGCTCGACCTCCCGGGGATCGCTCCCGTAGGAAACACCTACCGGGATGCGCAGCCGCACGTTCTGGTCGCCCATGTGGCTCCAGTTGATGACTCGGTTTGATACGAACTCAGAGTTGGGCAGAATAATGACGACGTTGTCGTTCGTCCGCACCGAGGTGCTGCGGGCGCCGACACGGATGACTTCGCCGAGAGTGCCGCCGACGTCCACACGGTCGCCGACCTGAATGGCGCGTTCGCCCATGATGATCAGGCCGCTGACGAAGTTGTGGACGATGTTCTGCAGGCCGAACCCGATACCGACGCCCAGCGCGCCGCCGATGACCGCCAGCGAGCTGAAATTCACGCCGATTGTCTCAAGCCCGATGATCAACCCTAACACGAGCACAACATAACCGACGATGCGCGAGATGAGGTATTGCAGGCCTATATCCATCTTGGTGTGCTTGAGCAGCTGCGTCCGCAGGATGCGCCGGATAAACCGGGATACGATGATCAGCACCACGAACAACGCCAGAATCCACGCCATTGATGCTATGGAGACCTCGGTTTTTCCGACCGTAAACAATGGTTGCCTGAGCAATTCCGCCATTTCTTTCCAACTCATTTTGCAGTTCTCCTAAAGTTAGAAAAAGTGCCACTTCCTTGTGCATCCATAAATGATTTCATGTCTTATTGTATCGCATTCACGGGATTGTATGTCAAGTTTAAGCCGGTACTACATCTTTCAGGGGTGTGCCGGTGGATTTCGTACTATGTCGGGCTTTTAAAGGGTAAAAAAAGGATTAATGGGGCCGGGCCCCATTAGTTCTATGCTTTATCTTGGTGGAGCGCCGGCTGCCCGAACGAAGGCTTTAAACAGCTTTTTTGAAAAAGAGTCCTCCCTCCAGGTACCCTCGGGGTGCCACTGGACACCCATAATCCAGCGATTCTGGGGGTGCTCCACGGCCTCTATGATTCCGTCTCTGGCTCGGGCAGTTACTTTAAGGCCGGGGGCCGGGTTCCGGACGGCCTGGTGGTGCTTTCCGTTGACCCAGATTTCACTTCTACCCATGATGCGGCGCAGCCGGCTGCCGGCAGCGAAGCGGACGGTGTGGGTGGTGACCGCCTTGTCGGTTTTCGGGGTGTGGCAGATGCCCTCCGGCAACTGGGAAGAGATGTCCTGGTAGAGCGTGCCGCCGAGGGCTACGTTGAGCACCTGGATCCCGCGGCAGATGCCGAGAACCGGGATATCCTTCTCGAAAGCAAGGCGGGCAGCCATGAGCTCCATGCGGTCAAGGGTCTCGTCCACATCGCCCAGTCCGGCCACAGGCTCCTCGCCGTAATGGCGCGGATGAATATCCGGCCCGCCGCTCAGCAACAATCCCTGCACCGCGCTTAAGATCCGCTTAAGGCTGCTCTCGTCCTGAGCCGCCGGGATGATCAGCGGCGCCGCGCCAGCGTCGAGCAGTGCCAGGCTGTAGTCGGCGAAGGTGTAGTCCATGAAGTGGCCCAGAGAGTAAATTCCCCAGGCGCCGCCCGTTACCCGCGAGCAGGTGATGGCGATCAAAGGTTGCAGCTTTCTGGGCTTCATCTGATCAATTCCCGTCAAAGTAAATGAAATTATAAGAATTTGCTTTTCACATCCTGATGTATCGCATCAATCGGTTTGTATGTCAAGTTTAAGCAGACACTTATCTTGCAGAGGGTGTGTTGGTGGTTTTGATTACAAAGCGTTAAACAAGCTGAGTTAAGGGAAGCGGGTATGTGGAGCGGAGTCTCGTAGGACATCAATAGCAGGGTTTGGAGGAATATCGGTTTCAGGTTTGCAAAGGTCAAAATTATGATACGGGTCTATTCAGATATGACAGAATTGCTTCCCGAAACCGCTCAAAGTCGTTGAGATGTTTTGTCAGAATGGCGATCACTACCTCCGCGTCCACGCCTTCATACTGATGGACGACGACGTTCCTGAATTTTGCCATCTTTTCCATTATCTTGCTTAGGTCCGGATTGATAACGGCATTCTCCATCAGCACGCTGAATGTGTCGGCATACCCCGTCGGTACCCTCATGCCTCTGTCGGAAACAATGTGGTTGGCAATGTCGGCGCAGGTCTCAATCATCATCTGGAGGGTCCGCTCCACAATACGCTGCGTCCTCCAGTCTGCGTTATAGACCTGAAGCGGCATCCCTGCAAATTCCCGGATCTGTTTAAGGTACGTCTCAAGCTCGGAGAGCTTTCTCAGGATAACAGTCTTATCAACCAATCCCATACCTCCGCGTAAAAAATGCTTCTTCCGTTATCCGAAAATCAAAGAATTCACGAAGGGTCAGCGACTCGTAGAGATGGCGTTTGAACGGGTCCTTATCGATAAGCAACTGCTTGTTTTGAAGTATCCTCCCCGCAATGCTGATCGACGCGGTATTCAGAACAACCAGGTCAAGCTCCGCGGTCCCGAGCGCGTCCGTAACCCTGTCGAAGAGCGTGAGTCTGTAATCAGCGAGTTCGCTGGTGTCGTTCAGATAGACTGCAATATCCACATCGGAAAGCGGACGTACGCGGCCTGCGGCAAGCCCTCCGAATAGATAGGCGAAAAGAACGCGTTGATCCGTCGACAGAAGTTCCAGGACTGCGGGAATTTTCGAAAGGATATTTGACGGCAGTTTTTCGAACTTGATCATACGCTGATTATTCCTTAAAAAGACTGCGCTGTCAAATTAAAAAGTCTTTGCTTTAAGGCAGACAATTTATCGTGCAGGGGATGGGCCGGTGGTTTTCGGGGGATGGGATTTATGTACGTTTTGCGGCTGGCGAGTCATGCTTCCGGGTTTCCCAAAGGTCGAGATTCACAAGGATTTTACGAATAAGGTCCGGTTCCTTAAAAAGGGACGGTTGCAAAGCAAGAGAAAATGATTTAATGAAGAAATTCAGAATTTTCCCCTTCCAACTTACAATAAATTAACTTGCAGAGAGGTATAATGAAGCCGGTATATTTTCCATACACATATATAAAAGAAACTGTCGCAGAGAATTTATGTGCCTGTTTTAATCAGGTAACAGTTTGCCAGCCTTCTGGGCACAATATCCCTGAAAAAATGCAAAAACTGGCCCAAAAAGGTTTGATAGAGCTTAGAGTGCCTGTTTCGGGTGATGAACTGAAACTCGAATCTTTAATAAAAGAATATAATAAATGGGGAGAAATTCATCAAAAGAGTGGAATCTCTTTTCTGGCAGCAAAGGGTGAAAGCGTCCCCTTTTTTGACGACACCATGTCATCACAGATTGCTGCACAGATTAAAAAAATCGAAGACCAAAAAAAACCGGAACAGGAGCCTGACGTCCTTTTTAACGCAAGGCTGTTTCTCTGCATTGCCCAGGTATATGATTTGCAACAGGACATATTATCAAAAGAGCTTCTTTCCGTTTCAGAGATGGAGAAAAAGCTCGTCGAAGGATTAAGAGGTGAAGACGAGGATTTTTATACGAAATATGCCGGCAATCTGATTAACGTAACCGATGAAGCGGAGCACCGCATGGTAAAAGAGCGCCTTGATACCTGGGTACATCTTATGGCTTATGATAAGGAACTGCCGGGATTCTTTGTTACAAATAATAAGGATGCGTTTGATTATTTAATTGAAAAAGCAGGGGATTCACAAAAGGTAATCGAATTGTCCCATATCCCGGTTTTTCCTCAATCAGAGGTAATGCTTAAGTGGCAGGAGATGCTTTTAGAGCAGATTGAAGGGCTTTCAAAAGATGGTAATTATAAAATAAATCAAAAGATCAGTGAGTTGCCTGTTGCAGAAAAAATCGGGAGAGAAATATCTTTAACCATATTCCGTGTTATTAATATATCCCGCCGTCAGTTATTAATAAACCTTCTGGGACAGGATGGTCCTGGTATTATGTCCAATGATGATTATGAAATAAATAAGGGTATTTTGATAGGCTTTGCCGAACCCTCAACTCCAACAGCATGAAATTTTATGAAATACAGCCTGTTAGCCGCATCCTTTTTCCAATTTAAAAAAAATAATAAGAAGGCTTGACTCGAATTATCAATTGGTATAAGGACTTTGCCCGATATGGAAAAAAATGGCTGAGTAAAATACTCATGGTTTAATTTTATAAAGAAAGGAGACGGTAAAATGGCTTTTAATCCTATTGTTGATGAAGAAAAGTGCCAGGGATGCGGCGAGTGTGTTGATGTTTGCCCTGTTGAAGTTTTTGAACTTCAGGGGGAAAAATCAATTCCGGTGAATGCAGAAGAATGCCTTGGCTGTGAAAGCTGTATCGAGGTTTGTGAACCCGGCGCAATAACTATCGAAGAAACATAATTAATTCCATGTCCCCTGGTTCATCTGATCAGACAGTCAGACAGATAATCAGGGGACATAGTATTTGTCTTTTCCTGATTTTCCATCCTGATCACTTTCACTATTATCAGAAGAACCATGATTTTCTATAGTAAATGTCATAAGTCTATTCCGTTTTGGTATGAGTGCGTATGCGATCCGCAGGAACCGAATACTTCATTTGTATGTCAAAAGCTTTTAGACTCTCCCGTGGCTGATGTTCATTATTCCGGCGATGGGGAGTCATTGAGGAGCGACTCCTGAAGTGCAAAAGGAAGTATCTGCAAAACTCGGGATAACGGAATCAGGAATTAACCTCCCGATATCAAACATGTTTCAAGGACACCATGCGCGATATAAGTTTATTAAATTATGTTTTTCAGACACAAACGGGTTATTCTGCAATTTTATTCAGTGAAAATCCTTTTAAGATAGCAAGAATCCTTCTTCCCTGTTCAAATAAAAAGCATCTTCAAAAAGAAATCATAAACAATAAAGCCGGTATTGCAGGTTCGCACCAGATGGTAATTCATCTTGCTGAATCGATTCAGGATTATTTTAGCGGAAAGAACAGATCCTTTTCTTCGGGCTTTGAAAAGTGGATGGATTATTGCAATTTGACGGAGCTTGAACGATTTGTACTTCAGGAGACCTCCCGTATTCCTTATGGAAAAACGGCATCCTACAAGGATATTGCAAAGGCTGTTGGAAGACCGGAAGCCTGCCGCTTTGTAGGGAATACTCTTTCAAAGAACCCGTTCCCCATTATTATACCCTGCCACAGGGTGATCAAAAGCAACGGCTCATGCGGCGGTTTTGGAGGAGGAAGGGAACTTAAAATCAAAATGCTGGCGCTTGAGCAGCTTTGAAGTTCCCATGCCAATCCGGAAAGAATTTTGGACACGGTTCAGTTTGCAATCCAGCCTATCATTATCGTTGCAAAATCCGTATAAAAATTGATAGTATCGGCGCGTGGCTGTTTTCAAGCAAATAATTTGTTTTTCTTCTGATCAGGGAAATTCTGGCAAATTGATTAACAGGTTAATCTGTGATAATTTTTTTAAACAGGTGAATTTTTCATGAAACAATATATTATTGATGAACTGCGTTACAATGACTATGAAAAGGTTAAATTATACCTTGATGAAAACCTTGGAGCTTCGGAGATCGAAGGTATTTACTGGTTGCCGCTTGAAAAAGGGCTGTTAACCAATGAACAGTCATCCCATAATGAATGCCACCCCCTTTTTTTTGTTGTCGACCTTAAACCGGAGCTTATTTCCTGCGAGCTTCTTGTGCGTACGAAAAACCGGATCAAATGCGGCTGTATTAACTATGCTACTGAAACACAGCGGAACTGGCTTATTCAATATATTGATGATATGCTTAAGGGGCTTGAAATTAAAATTTGATGGACACGGAAAAACTCTGTTTTCTCTCAAAGCAACTAAGAGCACCAGGAAATAAATCATTTGATATCAGCAAGTTAACTTTATGATCTTTGCGGTTTGGCGTGTGATCTCGGTTTTTTGCTAAGCCGTCAAAGATGCATTTCAAAATAATTAGGGAAATGACATGTTAATGACCGCGGCTATTATTGCATGGATTGTTCTTGTTACAATCTTCTTTGGCCTGCTGACAATTTTTATTTCTTTTGTTAACCGGAAGGGAGATTTGCCCCATAAGATTGCCGGGATATGGGCACGCTCTATCCTTGCTTTAAGCCCCATAGAAGTGACGGTTAAGGGTCTTTCAAACATAGATCCGGATAAATCTTACATTTATATGTCCAATCACCAGAGCAATTATGATATTCCGATTCTTTTAGGACATCTTCCGGTCCAGTTCAGGTGGCTCGCCAAAGTCGAGCTTTTCAGGATACCGCTCTTCGGATACGCGATGAAAAGGGCGGGATATATTTGTATCGACCGTTCAAATCAGAAAGCTGCTTTTGAAAGCTTAAAAAATGCTGCAGGAATAATAAAAAACGGGGTTTCCGTTATGATCTTTCCTGAAGGGACAAGAAGCATGAATGGAAACATAGGCTCCTTCAAAAAGGGTGGATTTGTTCTTGCGGTTGAGTCAGGCGTTCCGATCGTTCCGGTTATTATTCATGGCACATTTTCAATCATGCCTAAAAGCAGGATGCTTATTAAGCCCGGAAAAGTTACCCTTGAAATCCAGAAACCAATAGAGACTTCAGGTTATACAAAAGAGACCAAGGACGGGCTTATGGAAAAAATCAGAACAATAATGCGCGAATCTATTGATAGGGGTAATAAGGGTATTCCATAATGTTAAAGATCATTCCTCTTGGCGGACTCGGAGAAATTGGCCTCAATATGATGGCTTTCGAATATGCCGAATCAATAT
>JAHJJB010000196.1 GCA_018823005.1 Pseudomonadota bacterium
ATCTTCGGTCTTTTAACTTTGCGCCTTTGATACAGTAATCAAAAGAGGGTGTCAACATCACGTCTTTTCTCTGATGATTTCAGATTCGCCCGGTAACATGGCATTGCTCCCCTCGATGCGTATGCTTAAATTGCGCCTCGTTTCGAGATCAAGTATTTCTTTGCGTTTTTTATTTAACAGATAATCTGCGACATTAGCCGGAACAATTCCTTTTACGCCGGCAACTTCATCCTTTAATATTTCAAGATTAAGTTTGCGCAAAAAACTGAGCCCCTGGGTTTCAGGAGATGGTGTCACTCCTTTTCCATGGCAATGTTTGCATGGTTCAAAGCTTCCGAATTCGATTGACGGTCTTATCCTTTGCCTTGACATCTCCATTATTCCGAACCTTGAAATCTTGCCGAACTTGATTCTGGCCTTGTCATCTTTAACAAAAATTTTCAGATTTTTTTCGACTTCAAGATTGTGTTTAGGATCTCTCATATCTATAAAGTCAATAACTATAAGGCCGCCCAAGTCTCTCAAACGGAGCTGGCGTGCTATCTCTTCAGCAGCTTCAAGATTTGAAACAAGAGCCGTCTGTTCAACCGATTTTGCCTGGGTTGCCTTGCCTGAATTGACATCAATGGAAACAAGGGCTTCCGTCTGCTCGATAACTATGGAGCCTCCCGATTTGAGTTTGACCCTGCTCTCAAAAATGGAATCAATCTGGCTTTCGAGCTGAAACTTTGTGAAAATCGGTTTATCTTCTTTATATAACTTTACAATCATTGAATGTTTGGGCGATATTATCTTTATAAAATCTTTGGCTTCACGGTGAACGGCCGGATCATCGATCAGAATTTCACTTACATCCGGAGTGAAATAATCCCGGATCGACCGGACCACGAGATTTCTTTCCTTATATAACAGGGCAGGGGATTTGACTTTCATGACATTGCCCTTTATATTCTTCCAGAGCCTTAAAAGATAGGCAAGATCTCCGGATATCTGCGCTTTTGTGCAACCTATCCCGGCTGTCCTGACTATAATGCCGAATCCCTCGGGGATTTTTATCGTGCTGATTATTTCTTTCAGCCTTTTTCGTTCCTCTTCATCTTCGATTTTACGGGATACGCCAAGCCCTTCGCTTCCCGGCATAAGGACTATGAATCTTCCCGGAAGGGAAATGTATGTGGTAAGCATGGCCCCCTTTTTCATGAACGGGTCCTTTGTAATCTGCACCAGAAGTTCCTGTCCCTGTTTGACGATGCCTGTTATTGAACGGTTTCCCGAATCGCTGTCCTGAAAGTAATCGCTGTGTATTTCATGTTTTTGTAGAAAGCCGTGGCGGTCAACTCCGTAATCGACAAAGACAGCCTGCAGGCTGGGTTCCACACGGACAATAATTCCCTTGTAAATGTTGCTGTGCGTGATCTCTCTTGCCGCACTTTCAATATGAAATTCTTCGAGTTTACTGTCTTTAACTTTTGCTATTCTGCATTCTGCGGGGTCAACCGCATTAATCAATATCTTGCTGCTCATGTATGTTTTCCTTGACTGTATCTTCGTTGTATCTGTTTAATTTCAATCATTATTTTATATGGAATTGGAACCGACTGATTTTTTGTTTGAATATGTAATTACCGGCTGTAAGTCAAACAAATTGTTTAGATTCTTCTCCCCGACCTCCCCGATATCCCTCTGAAGTCCCTACAGGCTTTTCCGATCACTGAAAACCTTTCCGCCTCAGGCGGATCGACCCCTAACAGGATCACCAGCTAATTTAGAGATGATCCTGAAATATAATCTATAAAATTTTTCCCCGACCTTGCTATTTATATCATATTATGGCATTAGGAAGCACTGTTTTAACGATCAGGTCTGTTATTACATTATTTAAAAATATAAAGCCATTAGAATTTGGCGGATTTATTGAGAGGTTCTAACCGACAATGGAAGAAAAGTACGATCCGGGAGTTATAGAAACAAAGTGGCAGTCCAGCTGGGATAAATCGGGCCTGTTTAAAGTCTCTGAAGAACTGGAGAAAAAAAAATATTATCTTCTTGAGATGTTCCCTTATCCTTCAGGGAAAATTCACATGGGGCATGTGAGAAATTATACAATAGGCGATGTTGTTGCACGATATAAGAGAATGCAGGGATTCAATGTACTCCATCCGATGGGATGGGATGCCTTCGGAATGCCTGCTGAAAATGCTGCAATATCAAACAAGACGCATCCTGCAATCTGGACATATCAAAATATCGATTACATGCGCATGCAGCTGAAGAGAATGGGTTTTTCCTATGACTGGGACAGAGAGATTGCAACTTGCAGACCAGAGTATTACCGCTGGGAACAGTGGCTTTTCTTAAAGATGCTTGAAAGGGGTAATGCATACAGAAAGGAGTCTTTTGTAAACTGGTGTGATTCCTGCCAAACGGTTTTAGCCAATGAGCAGGTTGAAGCCGGGATGTGCTGGAGATGCGGAAAGGCGGTTCGGCAGAAAAAACTCTGGCAATGGTTTTTTAAAATAACAGATTATGCCCAGGATCTTCTTACCCACTGTGATATGCTTCCGGGATGGCCGGAAAAGGTCACAACAATGCAGAAAAACTGGATAGGAAAAAGCATAGGGGCTCAAATCAGCTTTCCCGTTGAAAACATGGATGAGGATATTCCCGTCTTTACAACAAGACAGGACACTCTTTTCGGGGCAACTTTCATGTGTCTTGCTCCGGAGCATCCCCTTGTAATCAGACTTTCAACGGGGACAAGCGAGGAGAAGAATGTCCTTGAATTTGTTGAAAGAATATCTTTGCAGGACAGGTCGAACAAGGCAATTGAAAATTATGAAAAAGAAGGCGTCTTTACAGGGGCCTGGTGCATTAATCCCGTTAATGGCAGACGCATGCCAGTATATACAGCCAACTTTGCTCTAATGGAATATGGCACCGGTGCTGTCATGTCTGTGCCTGCACACGACCAGCGGGATTTCGATTTTGCTAAAAAATATGGCATGGAGATTGTGGTTGTGGTCAAGCCTGATGACAGAGACCTTGATCCGTCCACCATGACCGAAGCATATACCGGTGATGGAATAATGATTAATTCAGGGCAGTTTAACGGCATCGACAACAGAAAAGCCCTTGACGAGATTGCGGCTTTTCTTGAGGAAAAAGGTATCGGGAAAAAAACTGTAAGTTTCAGGTTAAGAGACTGGGGCATATCAAGACAGCGCTATTGGGGAGCGCCGATACCTGTAGTTCATTGCGACAGCTGCGGAATTGTTCCTGTTAATGAAAAGGATCTTCCGATACTGCTTCCCGAAGATGCAGCCCTGCTTGAAGGCGGACAATCGCCCCTTCCGTTGCTTGACTACTTCACAAAAACAAAATGCCCCGGATGCGGAAGGGAGGATGCGAGAAGGGAAACGGATACCATGGATACCTTCGTTGAATCTTCATGGTATTTTGAACGTTACTGCAGCCCAAAATCTGAAGACGGGCTTTTTGACAAGAAAGCCGTTGATTACTGGATGCCTGTTGACCAGTATATAGGCGGGGTTGAACATGCTATTTTACATCTTCTGTATTCAAGGTATTTCACGCGTGTTTTAAAAGATCTATGCCTTGTCGAATACAAAGAACCTTTCACAAGGCTATTAACTCAGGGCATGGTATGCAAGGAGACCGTTTCCTGTCCGGAGCACGGATATTTATTTCCTGAAGAAGCTGAAGAGGACTCCGGGGACCGTACATGCAAAAAATGCGGTAAGGAAGTTTCGATCGGGCGGGTTGAAAAGATGTCTAAGTCAAAAAGAAACGTCATCGATCCTAATTACCTGCTTGATAAATATGGTGCTGATACGACAAGGCTATTTTGCCTTTTTGCTTCACCTCCTGAAAGAGACCTCGAATGGAATGAACAGGGCGTTGAAGGAGGATACCGTTTTCTTTCACGGGTCTGGAGACTTGTAAGAACGCACATTGATGTAATAAGAGATGCAGGATCATTTTGCGGTGAACCGGGGCAACTTAAGGGTGATTTGCGGGAATTATACAAGAAGACACATCATACTGTATACAGAGTTACAAATGACATAGAAGAGCGGTTCCATTTCAATACGGCTATCAGTGCTGTAATGGAGCTTGTAAATATGATGTACGGGATTGAGTTTAAAAAAGATGTTAAGGAGGAACCGGAGGTTATCCGGTTCGCAATTGAGTCAATAATTCTTCTATTGTCACCGTTTGTTCCGCATTTCAGCGAGGAGCTCTGGGAAGCTCTTGGACATAAATCAAGTGTTCTTCTTGCCCCCTGGCCTGTTTACAGAGATGATGCTCTTATTAATGATGATTTTCTGATAGTGGTTCAGGTTAACGGGAAGCTGAGGAGCAAATTCAGCATGAGTTCCGAGCCCGGAGATGATACAATAAAAGAAAGAGCTTTGGCGGACGATAATGTGAAAAAATTCATAAATAACAAGCAAGTTAAGAAAATTATAGTTGTAAAGAAAAAGCTTGTAAACATCGTAACATGAAAAACGGAGGGGTAGTTTTGATAAATATAAGGGTTGCAGTGCTTTTAACGGTTATTGCAGGATTTTTGTTTTCTGCATGCGGTTACAGGTTTGCGGGTGGCGGCGATTTGCCTTCGTCGGTAAAAAAAATAAGCGTATCTGTTCTTGAAAACAAGACTGCTGAAAGCGGAATTGAAAATATTATCACAAATGATCTTATATATGAGTTTACGCGAAACGGCAAGGTGGTTGAAAAAAAAGATAATGCGGACGCTCATTTAACAGGAACGATCGAATCGGTCAATGATGAAGCAATTTCGCACCGTGGCGATCATTCTTCTCAGGAAAGACGGGTGAATGTTGTTCTCGATTTGAAATTGACCGGTAAGGACGGGAAAATAATCTGGAGTGCGAAAGGGATTGCTTCAGATCAGGCTTTCACTGTGTTGACGGACAAGATGGCAACTGAAAATGAGAAGCGGAGTGCTATTACAGTTCTTTCAAAAAGGCTTGCCGAAAAAGTATATAACAGGCTTACGGATAATTTTTAGCTTATTTTGTGACTGGACTGTTTACCGCAAACCCAGCCTTTTAAAGCTGGATCAAGGGATGCCTCTCTCTTCAGAGCAGGAGGCTTACCTTTGAGACTAAAAAGATAAAAAAGCCTTGCCGGAAAAGGAAAAAATTCCGGCAAAGCATAATAATTAATTGACGGAATTTACGAGCTTGGTAAGGCGGGATATTTTTCGTGCTGCAGTTCTTTTGTGAATAATCCCTTTTTTTGCCGCCTTGTCTATTACCGACTTTGCGGTATCGAGTCTTCTAACTGCAGATTCCTTATCCTCTTTGTTATTTGCCGCAGTTCTCAAATCCTTAACTGTGTTCTTTACTATAGACTTAGAGGACTTGTTGCGCAAGCGCCTGTTTTCATTTTGCCGTGCACGTTTTAAAGCAGATTTATGATTTGCCAAAATTGTACTCCTTTTGTTATTTTTTTAAGAGCGCTTTAATACAAAATAGTATACAGCCTGTCAAGGAATATTATAGCGGTTGTCAGAGATTGGATCTCGTTCAAATTGTTTGGGTATGGGTGCGTATGCGAATCGCAGAAAATCCGTCACAGGTCTTCGAGGACGCCCCCAAATAGACAATAAAGATTGTACAGGCGGATACG
>JAHJJB010000197.1 GCA_018823005.1 Pseudomonadota bacterium
ATATCAATTCACATTAAAAACAGGAGGAGATTTTATCATGGGAAAAGAGCAATTCTGGAGAAAATCATATGATGCCGGTCTCGAAGATATTGATCCAAGCAAATGGGAAACCTCGTATGTTGATGTTATCAGGCCAGCATTTCAAAAATTTCCGGAAAAGGCCGCATTTACTTTTTTCGGTATTGAAGTGTCATTTGCCCAGGTAGACAGTTATTCAAATAAGTTCGCCGATATGCTTATTAAAAATGGGCTTAAAAAAGGTGATGTGGTCGGGATCAATCTTCCGAATATTCCTGAATATGTGATAGCCTGGCTGGGAACATTGAAAGCCGGATGTGTTGTTTCGGGAGTATCGCCTCTTCTTTCTCCCGAAGAGATGCAATATCAGCTTAATGACTCAAAAGCAAAAGCCCTTGTTACGCTTGATGCCATATTTGCGGGAAGGCTCGTAAAAATTGATTCGAATCTCCCTGACCTTAAAGTTGTAGTTGCGGCAAGTGTCGGAGGTTTTCTTCCTGCCATTAAAAGAATACTGGGACAGATGCTGAAAAAAATACCTAAAGGCAAGGTAACCCCGTTGAAAGGGAAAATCGTTTATAATTTTCATGATGTGATAAAGACAGATAAGTTTTCGGAAAAAAATCCGGATATTAAAGTAACTCCTGATGATATTGCATATTTACAATACACAGGCGGTACAACAGGCGCACCCAAAGGGGCTATGCTGAGCCACCGTAATGCAGTTTCGGACCTGATAATCGTCCAAACCTGGCTCGGGTGGGAACCGGGTAAGGGATTGGCACTGTCAGGATTCCCCTTTTTTCATATTGCAGGCCTTTTTTTCAATGCAAACTGCATATTCCTCGGATGGACACAGGTGCTTGTCCCAAACCCAAGAGATACTGATTATATCTGCGCCCAGATAGAAAAATATAAACCAACGACACTCGTTAACGTACCGTCCCTGTTCCAAATTCTGATGGGTAACCCTAAATTCAAGTCTTTGGATTATTCAGGAGTGGATAGATGCATATGTGCTGCGGCCCCGTTCCCAGAAGAATCTCAAAAAGAGTTTGAAGAAATTGTGGGAAAGGGCAAGCTGCTGGAAGTATATGGAATGACTGAAACATCCCCTTTGACTACGATGAATCCCTCTAAAGGCAAAAAGAAGCTGGGGTCAATAGGGCTGCCATTATTAAATACGGATATAAAGCTGGTTGATCCTGAAACCGGGAAAGAAGTTGAGCTGGGTCAGCCCGGGGAAATTTGCGTAAAAGGACCGCAGGTAATGGTCGGTTATTTTAATAAGCCGGAAGAAACGAAGAAAACAATTGATGCGGATGGATATTTGCATACCGGAGATGTCGCGGTTCAGGATGAAAATGGTTATCTGAGCATAGTGGACAGAACAAAGGATATGATAATCGTAGGTGGATTTAAAGTCTTTTCCAAGAAGGTTGAAGAAATATTAACAGCGCATCCGGCAATAGAAATGATTGCAACTGTCGGCGTGCCTAATCCGGAAC
Organism: Pseudomonadota bacterium; assembly: GCA_018823005.1. Classification (GTDB taxonomy): domain Bacteria; phylum Desulfobacterota; class Desulfobacteria; order Desulfobacterales; family RPRI01; genus RPRI01. The sequence continues at coordinate 1,527 of JAHJJB010000197.1, forward strand.
GGCCTGGTTCCGAATTTGTTAAGGCTTTTGTAATGGTTTCAAAGGAATATGAAGATAAAGAGAACAAAGAGATTGAAAATGAAATAATCGCATTTGCGAAAGAGAAGCTCGCCCCTTACGAGGTTCCGAAAATGATTGAAATAAGAAAAGACCTGCCACTCACAACAGTTGGTAAACTTGATAAAAAGCTTCTTCGTGCAGAGGGAAAAAAGAAATAGTATACAGAATACAGGGTTCCAGGGGTCATGGGTTCGAGCGGAAGCGGCGTAGGTGATGTTCAAATCTTTGACAAAAGTATAAGAAAACAAACAGCTGAACCCTTGATCCCTTGAATCCTTGGACCCTTATTCTTAAGCTATATTGCGCTCGCGCCGCCGTCAACCATAATGGTCTGGCCTGTGATAAAAGCTGAAGCATCCGAGCAAAGAAACAATACAGGGTGTGCCACATCAGAAGGCTCTGCAATTCTTCCAAGCGGGATTGTTTTTACGACTTGATTGTAAATGTCATTATTTGACCAGAATGGTTCGCTGAATTTTGTTCTTACCATTCCTGGCGCTACAGCATTAACCTGAATATCAAAAGGTGCAAGTTCTTGTGCTAGAACCTTGGTCATCATCTCGATTCCGGCTTTTGCTATACCGTAAATTCCCATTGCCGGTGCGGATCTCCTTGCAGCAATAGATGAAATACTGACTATTTTCCCCTTTTTCTGCCCTCTCATTAGCTGTCCGGCTTTTTTTGAACATAAGAAAGTGCCGTTTAGATTCGATTCGATGATTTTTTGCCATAATAAATAATCGGCATCAACGACTGAAGTTATAATATTCATCCCGACATTATTTATAAGGCCATCGATCTTTCCGAAATTTTCAAGAGCTTTATCAAAGAGGTTTTCAACATCGGACTCTTTTGCAACATGTGCTTGTACTGTGAGAAGGCCGGCTCCTCCCGAAAGCTTTGTTTTCGCTGCTTCGAGCCCCTCTTGCTTTCTTCCGCATATTACGACCTTTGCTTTCTGATCAAGAAGCTTTCGCGCTATCTCTAAACCGATTCCCCTGCTTCCACCGGTTATTACAAACACCCTGTTTTCGAGGCCATAAGATATATTACCCATTAAATCCTCCTTAAAAACAGATGAATAATCGTTTAATAAATTCTCCAAAACATACCAAACGCTCTTGATTTCGTGATTGCAAGTCTATTCAACATAAATATCTTGCCCAACATGTATTTTGCTTTTTGGCGTCAGCTTGTTAATACGCAGAAGCCTGTCGAGCGACATATTGTGATTCTGCGAAATCCTGAAAAGGTTATCCCCTGATTTGACGCGGTACTTCTTAATAACATCACTGGTTTCCTTATAACCGCTCTGTTTTTGAATCAATAAAACCTGTCCTATATTAAGGTTGATAGTATTTAACCTGTTAAGTTCCTGGATGTTTTTAACTGTCGTATTGTATCGATTGGCTATGATCAGGAGAGATTCACCGCTTTTAACAATATGTGTGGAAGGTAGTTCCTTTTTTTGCGGCGTATATTTTGCTTGTTGGGTTGTTGATTCAGTTTTTGATGATCCTCCTGCATAATTAGGAATTTTAAGCATTTTGCCTGCTATTAATATTGGTTTGCGCATATTATTTGCATGCATAAGGCTTTGAGCGCTGACCCGATAGCGTTTTGAAATCGAATGAAGTGTTTCTCCCCTCTTTATTCTGTGATAAGCAGCTGAAACCTGTTGTTTGGCTGATGATACGGGGATCGAGTCAATTTTGGCAAGAAGCTCTTCTATTTTACCGGGCGGTGCTTTCAGAAGATAAGTGTAAGGCGGTAAAATATTGTATCGAAGTTCAGGATTGATCAGTTTGAGATCATTTGCATCGATGCAAAGCTCTTTCGCTATATCTTTTAAATGAACCTGTTTTGTTATCGAAACAGTTTCGTATTCCCAGGGTAATGCCAGATCAATTTTATCAAGACCGTATTTTTCCGGGTTGGAAAGGACATGGAGGGTTGCCAAAAATCTTGGAACGTATCTTGCCGTTTCTCTCGGAAGGCGTCCATAAAGATCCCAGAAGTTATCAAGATAATTGATATTTTGGTCTCTTATTATCCTTAAAACCCTGCCTTCTCCGCAGTTGTAGGCGGCAAGCACAGTAGTCCAGTCTCCAAACATCTGATGCAGTTCCTTAAGATATGCTATTGCTGCTTCAGTAGATTTGACCGGATCAAGCCTTTCATCAACGAACAGGTCCCGTTTTAAGCCAAATTTATAGCCGGTTGAAGGAATAAACTGCCAAAGGCCGAGGGCCCTGGCTGAAGAAAGTGCGTTAACCTTGAACCCGCTTTCGATGAGGGGCAGCCACGACAATTCTTCCGGCAAACCAGCTTGCTTAAGCATTTCAAGTATTTGGGGACGAAAACTTCCTGAACGTTTTAATGATTCTCTGAAAAAGTTTCTTTCAATTCCGGTTGTAAAAAGATCTATTTCTGCCTGAATATGGCTATTCATTTCCATGGGAATAGCCTTGTGATTTCCATTAACAGCGAAATTCCGCGAGGCGTATATTTCTAATATTCTTTTCGAAATAGTAAATCTTATATCTTCTTTCTGCTGGGCCAAAGTTGAATTGTCGCCGGGATCTATCGATAAAATTAATGAATAAGCCTGATCCAGCGCTTCAATTGCATTTTCCAGTTCACCTTTTTGCCATAATTCCTGGGACATTTGACAGTAATCAAGGGCTTCATCCATTTCATTTTCAAATTTTTTGTTGCGGGGAGATGTTATTTCAGAAGAAACTAGGGAGATGCCATTACCGGCGACCGCATTCTTATTATTATTATTTATTTTATGCTGCGGTGGCTTTGTGTCAACATTAGCCTGAACAGAAGGAGAAGAATGTTTTGTATCCTTATTATTAGAATTCGTAATGTTAACAACCGCACTTGATTCTGTAAAGTTTGAGGTCTTATTGTTTTGTTCTCCTGAATTGGTATTGGTTGATATTGAAGAGGGCGGTGTAACATTATTATTACCGACAGGTTCTGTGGCAGTTTTATCCGATTTGGAAAGCAGGGCAGAATTTTTATCTGGTGAAGTCTGGTTGGTTTCCGGATTGTGAGCGCAACCGACTATAGAAATTATAAATAAGACAGAAAGTTGAATTATCAATATATTTTTCAAAAGGTTAAGTCCTTAAATTTTCGGTTTCTGTTAAATGGCAATACTTGAATTACTTATATAAAAGTTCCAACACTTTAATAAAATGTAAGATATGAATTGCTTCATAAAGAAATTTGCTTATTACCTCCGGCAAGTCTGAACATGAAGGTTGCGGCTAACTATGTCCTTTATTATGGAATACTTTTTTCAGTCACATCCAAATAAATTGATTTAAATGGCTTATTTGATTGCAGGAGGATTACACAAACAGAGGCTGGCTTGTCAAGGATTAATCGTCAGTGGGGCTGTACAAGGCTGATTAGTATGTGGTCAGTAATCTATTTGGATAATTGATTATTATATTAAGATAACTTGAAATAATTAAAGGCAAACAGGCACAAATTATAGCGATTGTCAGAATAACGTTCCGATTGGAGTTCGTTCAAATTGTTTGGGTATGGGTGCGTATGCGAACCGCAGGAATAATGACCTGCCCTTCGTCAACGGCGGCATATCCGCATCCATGAAATCCGTGCAGCCCCAAAGGG
>JAHJJB010000198.1 GCA_018823005.1 Pseudomonadota bacterium
CACTAAAGTGAATGTTAAAGATTCCGAAGTGATACCAATGCAGGCAGTATATTCCTTGGCAATAAACATAAATATTGGTAAGAAGCCTGTAATCGTAGGGGAATGTATCTAAATCTTTTTCTTCTATCGAAAATTACACCGCAATAATTATGGTGTAAAAATTATTTACATTTTGTTAAATACAAGTATCTGTTTATTTATAGCATTTTATTAAAATGAGAGCATTTTATGTCAATTTTATATCGCATTATTTTATCTTACCCTGACAATATCGCCTCCCCAGCTCCTATAATATACTAAAATAACAAGGAATAAGTTCTTTTTCGCAATTTTCAATCCAAACAGCGTATCATTTTTGGCATTCAAATTGCTTGTTCAATTAGTAAAGACAGTTGTCAGTCTGCTGTGCTGATTACCACATCCTAAAATTATCAATATTTTATGCCGATAATCGACAATAAGGATGTGCCGGAAATAATTACAAACAAAATATTGGAAGGTGGTGGATGTAAATGTGGTTGATATTTTTAATTGGTTCCCTATTGGGAATATCTGTAGGAATTATCAGTCTGATTATTCATCTTGTAAATGCCATGGGCAATGGTAGCGGTTACCCGGGTCTTGAAGATGTAAATTAATGAGGATAGTATCCGGCACCAAAACTTCCCTCGAATCGGGATAAAGGTTTTTGGAGAGATCAGTAACTCAGAATTCTTACAACCGGTCGGTAAAGAAAAAGATTTTTTCTGATGAAACTTCTGCTCTTTTGAAAATCTTCAAATGAGTTGCATACATAAGTTACAACAATATTCCCTCCCTGCTTAAATTCTATATGCTCTTTGCCCGCGTAACAAAAATTGCTCCTGTCATAGAGGGTGCTTTCCGGGTCGACTTCAGGAATAGTCCTGATTAAAGGTTTTGGTTCAGACCATGGCCCTTCAGGCACATCCGCAACCTGGTATAAAATCTGATCTCCGTTATTTCTTGTGGACATATAAACGGCGATCCATTTTTTATCGTCTGAATGGTATCTCACGCTCAGTTCTGAAACTCCGGCATCAATTACGATCTTAACTTTAGCCGGATTCAGCCCTTTTTCCCATATCCCGTCTTTTGTGAAATACTCAATGGCGTTTGCCGGATCATTCAGTCTATTTATTGGAATACGGGCAAGAATATTCCCGAAAAGTATCGGATTTTCCTTTGTTGAAGTATAGAGCGGATAATAATAAACATAATTTTGATAAACCACCGAGGTTGTCGCAAAAGCAATAATGCCTTCCGGAATTAAGGGTGTTAAGTCAATGTAATCCACAATCCATTTATTAGGGTCTGCCGCTTCAAAATTCGTTATCCTGGCTATTTTATGTCCCGCTATCTTAAACTTGAACGGTCCTTCCATTTCCGGCTTTGCTTCAACCAATAACAGTGGAATATATAAATTGTTGTTTGCCATGAAGGGGTCTTGCGGCCACAACCATTCGTTTTCACCAAATGACGATATGAATTTTTCGTTTCTTTTCTTTAAATAATATTGAATTTCAAATTCACCATTTGCCGAACAGTTTGATATTGCCAGCGTTGTTCCAAGCACAACATCCATCCCAATCCGGTCTTGACTGCATCGTTCATCCGAAACGAACGTATCTCCGAAAAGCCACAGGGTCCGCTTTTCGTCCAATTTTATTGAATATGCCGCATCGCCGCCATACCATCCGTCTTTATAGGAAAAATATGGAAGGCAATCGGCTGATGATATGGAAGTTGAAAGCGAAAAGAAGAAGATACTTAACAGCAACATGGCAAGCCACGATGATCTTTTCGTAATATCCCGTGGTTTTTTGTATATCTTCATTTCTTATTCTTTTGTTAACGTGCTCCCTGTAATCAGATGATCATCCTGATTATCTAAAGGAGATTATCATTTATCACGCATTCATTGAGCCTGTCCTGGAAATCGGGTATTGCCGCGGCAACTCTTACCCATGATGGCAACAGGGGGATGCCCACCGGATCCCTGATAAATTCATCAATGGCGCATTTGAGGGATTCCACAAATGCTTCTGCAGCCTCAATCTCATCATGACGATCGTAATAAAGCCCGTTTATAAGGGAAAGCCCGTGATATTTCTCGATGGCAATTCTTGCCTCCTTGATGTAGGAGCTCAGAATCGCCCTGAAAAAGGCATCGCTCATGACGATACCGTCTTCAGAGAGAACACGGAAAAGCGCCTTGGCGATATCGCATGCCATTCGTATGAGCCCCTCATCAGGCCGGCTTTTTTCCAGAATCTGATGTTTATGTTCATAATAATCGGAGATCTCCACCTGACATATCCTGTTGACCGAGGCTTTTTGATAGATTTCACTCAGGAGAGAAACCTCCAGGCCCCATGTGGGAGAAATCCGCAGGCCATGGGCAAGGTTTGTAACGACTGCAAACTCGCCCGACAGGGGATAGCGGAAATTATCGAGGTATGTCAGAAATTCATTCGGTCGGATAATGCGCCGCAGTGTCCTGACCAGCGGTGTAAAAAAGAGCCTGGTAACTCTTCCGTAAAGCTTTTCCGTTACACGCGCATAGTAGCCTTTGCTGAACTCAAATTCCGTAGCCGGATGGACCACCGGATAAACGAGTCTTGCAAGCATTTCGCGGTCATAATTCACGATATCACAGTCGTGGGTGGCTATTGCGTAAACATCCTTTTCGGATAAAATAAAGCCCATTGCCATCCACACAGATTGACCCTTGCCGGGGTTATCGAGATTGAAGTCAGTCTTTCTTAGCTCTTCGTACAATGCCAGCATATTCGGACCGTCGTGCCATACGATCTTGGTTTCATAAGGAAGAACGGACATCATATCCCGCGCTGAACGAAATTCACTGAAGTCAGCCCCGTCAAGAGACAGAACAACTTTATGCAGATAACGGACCTGTTTAAGTTCTTCGATGATGAGCGGCATTGACTGTGTCTGGAATTCAGAATAAAGGGCGGGCAGAAGAAGAACGATTTTTCTCCTATTTGCGATCTTTTCTATTTCCGCTTCAAGATCGGCAACAGGCCGGTTTTTGAGACGCTGTAAAACAGTGATTGAACCATGCTGCCAGAAATCAGCCATATTATTCTCCTTTTTTCAGATATTTATCAGGGAGTTACAGGCTCTCTGACAATATTGCTTAAGATATCGATCATTATCTGATTCCAGCCTTTGCTTCCGGGCTGCCCGGCACGCATCAGATTCTTAATGTCAAGATTTTCAAATCTTCCGTCGGGGTGAGGAATCAGTACGGGAATGTCGACGCACTTTAACATCGGAATATCATTTGCACTATCCCCGATGCCGATACTTACTACCTTATCCCATAGATTTTTAGAAATAATTTGAGTCGCAATTTCTACTGCCCTTCCCTTATCCTGGCCTTTACCCATCAAATGGAAAAAGCGCCCTCCCCGTGTAATTATTAACCCTCGGACTTTTGCCGCTTCTTTCAGTTCCAAAAGAACCGAGATATCCTCCATCACGAACGGCTCCGTGAACTCCCTCATTTTAGCCTGAATCGCCTCTGCTTCGGACAAACCGGCAAGTGATGCAATCTCTTTCGGTAACATATCACCGAACCCGCGGATTTTAAACCTTTCTTTAACCGATTCCACGAATTTTCTTATTGCAGCATATTCCTCCCCAATACGGATGACCGTATAAGCCGACTCCCTTAATCCATCTTTTACTTTTATTCCTCTGTATCCGGACGGGAAATAGACTGCAGCACCGTTTTCAACGATAAACGGCTCCGAAATTCCCATATCAATTTGCAATTGTTCCACTTCCGGTCTTGTTTTGCTTGTTACAAAAATGAGCGGCATCTGCCGTTTGAAGATAATCTCAAGAGCAGGCTTTGATGCCTCAAAAGAATATGTTTCATTATCCAGCAAGCTGCCGTCAAGATCTGTAAAGACTATCGGTTTCATTGATTACCGTTTTATTTTATTGTAAACGGGAGTGCGATGAATCACTAAATATCCGGGAATCAGGGCAATGCAGACAGAACGTCGGTGATAAACGCATCCGTGTTCCAGGCCTTTCGTACAGTGGTGGCGCCGAACCTGACAAGCACCAGCTTTTTAGACGGAATAACGATTACCTTCTGCTCCTGGTAACCGTCGGCGGAGTAAGCGTCTGCAGGAGAAGAGGGCCATCTCCGTTTCCCCGGATCTGAAACGGGACCTGCGTTCAGCCAGAAAAGAGCACCATATTGACCTATCGGGGCTCCTGATGTCGGGGTCGTGGTATAAGCGACCCACCCCTCGGGCAGTATCCTCTCTCCGTTCCACATCCCGTTCTGAAGGTAGAGCAGGCCGAAACGAGCCCAGTCGCGCGGGGTTGCAAATGTATAGGAAGAGCCTACATAAGTCCCTGAAGGGTCAGGTTCAGGCACAGCGCTTTGCATGCCTATCCTGTCAAAAAGTTCTTCCCTAATGAATTTATAGAAATTACCATGGCTTTTTTCCGCTTCCGTGCGCACAATCCTGCTTATTATATTGGCTGTACCGCTTGAATAGCTCCATTTGGTGTCAGGAGGAGCCGTTAGAGGTTTTGCTGCGGCATAAGCGGCAAAGTCGGAACTCCCGTAGAGCATTCTGGCGGCATCATAAAGCGGCTTATATATTTCCCCGAATTCAAGTCCGCTGCTCATCCTGAGAAGTTGATCCAAAGTGATCTTTCTCCGCGGATCACCTTCTTTTTGCCATTCCGGAACAGGTGCAGGTTCATTAATGTTAAGTCTGCCTTTTTTAACCATAATACCTACAAGGGCGTTGGTGATGCTCTTGCTCATAGACCATCCGAGCAGGGGCATGTTGCGGTCAAACCCTGGAGCATAACGCTCGGCAATGAGTCGTCCGTCATAAACAACCAGAACAGCCCTCGTGTATTTAAGTTTTTTGGACCCACTTTCGGCAAAGGCTTTATCAAGGGCGTTGGAAAGCTTACCCTCGTCAACTCCTGCAGGAAGAGGTCCGGGAATCTCCCCGTTTCCTTCAGGCCATGGAAGATCATCCGGAAGTTTTTTCTTGGCAAATCCTGACGCTATATCCTGCTTCCTGAGGTTCTCTTCGCTCACCCCGACCGCAAGAGTGCAGCCGCAGCCCTCACGGTAAACTGCGACTGCCTTAAACAGCCCGAAGGAGTCAGCCGTAACCCTTTTATTCGGGCGGTCAATCTGTGCCGAGATGACAGCAGTAAGAGGATTGACCGGTGCAACATCTTCCCGGAGAACCGTATCCGGATCCCGCCCCGATATGAAAGCCCCCGAGCAGAGATACTTTGCCACATAGCCGGTCCCGATGGGAATCGCCTGTGTAAGATACCAACCTGCTGCAGCAACCCCGGCAGCAAGGATGATCCCTGAGATTATAAACGTACGCCTGATCCATGGTCTCATTAAAAAATCTCCCTTAAACAACCAATCACTTCAGTTTGCCGTTCGCGTACATATCCCTCAGCCCTTTTTTGTCGAACTTCATGACGCTTGTCTTCGGCAATGCATTGATGAACGCATACTGCTTCGGTACCCAGTATGAGGCCTTAACCTTGTCCTTGAGATATTCCTGCAAATCCCCGGCCGTGAGGGTCTCGCCCGGCTGAACCACTATGCATCCGAAAGGCACTTCCTGCCATTTGGGATCAGGAACACCGATAATAGCTGCTTCCATCACCTTCGGATGTCCCATTATCATGTTTTCAAGATCAACCGACGAAATCCATTCACCGCCGCTCTTTACCAGGTCTTTTGTCCTGTCGACGATCCTCAGGTACCCTTCCCCGTCGATCGTGCCCATATCCCCGGTATGGAACCACCCGTCTACAAAAGACTGCCGGGAGCGCTCCGGATCTTTATAGTATTCATCGGCTATCCACGGCCCCCTTAAGTATATTTCACCCATCTCTGTTCCGTCATTATTAACTTCCCTGCCGGTAACGGTATCCACTACCTTCATGTCGACGCCGAGAGCAGGCAAACCGGCGCTGTTCCTCACGCTGTAAAGTTCATCAGGG
>JAHJJB010000199.1 GCA_018823005.1 Pseudomonadota bacterium
CGAAGACCTGTGACGAATTTCCTGCGGTTCGCATACGCACACATACCCAAACAATTTGAACGAGCTCCAATCGGAACATTATTCTGACAATCACTATAAACAGAATGTGCGCTATTACACTAAAACTTGTTTCGTGTAAAGCGCTTTTTTATTTTTGCTTTGAGAGTGAAGTTTCACACAGGGCAATATACTGAAGAGCTTTCTGATGAACTCCGACATCGGGATAGCTTATGACAACAGATCTGAATCGTTTCAAAGCAGCCTTGTAATGCTTTGATTTATAATAAAAAACGCCTATTCCAAATTCTGACGCAGCAAGACTTTTATAGCATATGCCGGTATATTCTCTGGCTTTGGCTGCATACGTATTATCCGGGAACTGCTTTATCAAACGGTTGAATACTTCAAGTGCCTTGCGGGCTGTGGTCTGGTCTCTGTCAGGGGTATCGACCTGCTCGAAATAGCATAATCCTATCTGGAAAATTATATAAGGGATTGCATCATTCAATGGGTGAAGATTTTCAAATTGCTCGTATGCAGAAACCGCTTCATCATATTCTTTTAATTTGTATTGTGAATCTGCGATTTTGAGCTCCGCCAGGACCGCATATTTACTGAAAGGATACCAGTCTTTTATTTTCTCAAAGGATTCGATTGCATCCTTGTATTTACCTTCCTGATAGGCTTCCATTCCGTCGCTTGCAAGCTCCTGGGCATATTTTTCCTCTTTGATCTGAAAGAATGCACAGCCGGAGACTATGGACAGGATAATAATAATGACCGGAATTAAACAAAATAGTCTATTTTTCAATTTTTCAAACTTTCTATGTAGTGTTCCGCAGAAAAGGCAGCAATCGCTGCATCTCCGACTGCTGTTGCAATCTGGCGCAAAGGAGTGCTCCGCCCGTCGCCGGCGGCAAAGAGACCTGGAACCGAAGTTTCCATTTTATGGTCAGCAATTATAAATCCGTATTCATCTGTCTTAATTGTGTCCGGAAGAAAACCGCTGTTGGGGAGAATTCCCACCCAGACAAAGCAACCGTCAACAGGAAGCTCTTTTAATTCCCCTGTTTTAACATTTTTTACGGTTATTTTTTCCAGGCCGTCAGACCCTTCAATACGGGTTACAACCGAATTCCAGACAAAGTCTATCTTGTTGTTGGCAAAAGCGCGTTCCTGTAAAATTTTTGTTGCTCTGAGCTGGTCTCTTCTGTGGACAAGATAGACCTTTTTTGCAAACCTGGTAAGGAATATGCTTTCCTGAACAGCAGTATCACCACCGCCAACAGCCGCAACCACCTTGTTTTTGTAAAATGGTCCGTCACAGGTGGCGCAAAAAGAGATTCCTTTTCCTATAAAAGCATCTTCTCCCTGAACGCCAAGTTTTTTGGGATGTGCGCCCGTTGCAAGTATTATGGCGTGGGCTGTGACTGTCCTGTCGGGAAAAACAACTTTCTTAATCTGTCCTGATACATCAAGAGAAATTACCTCGTTGTTTTCAATTTTGAGGCCGAGCCGTTTAGCCTGTTCCACCATTTTGTCAACGAGATCCATTCCGCTTATCCCTTCAGGAAAGCCGGGATAATTTTCGACCCAGTCGGTAACAATTATCTGGCCGCCAGGCACAAGCTTTTCATAAAGAATAACATTTAATCTTGCCCTGACAGCATAAATTCCGGCCGTAAGCCCGGCGGGCCCCCCTCCGATTATTATGAGATCGTAATCAGCTTTTTCCATGGCAGGCTTTTTGTTACAATATGCTGTTTATTGTTTGCTGAAGTTTGGATTTTGCTACCATGCCGGTAATTTGATCAACTACCTTTCCCTGCTTGAAGAAAATAAGTGTAGGAATGGCTTTTATTCCAAATTTTCCCGGGGAAACAGGGTTGTCATCAACATTGCATTTCGCGAATTTAATCCTGTCGCCGAATTCTCCTGCAAGCTCTTCGATTATAGGCCCGATAGCCTTGCATGGGCCGCACCATGGTGCCCAAAAATCAACCAGAACCGGTTTTTCCGATTGAACAACTTCTGAATCAAAACTGCTGTCACTGATTTCCATTATACCTTCTGACATCTCATATATCCTTTCTGTTAAAGAATTTTTATTTTGGTGGATTATAGTTGCATGCATAAGCATTGTCAACACCCTCATTCTCACACAGTTAAAACGAGCAATCGTTCGCTTTTCCTTGACAATCTTTCCTTAAGTTGCGTATCTTCTGACACGTAATATTTAGTGTTATTAAACAATATAGTGTCCGGAGATTAATATGCGTATTTACGCTGTAGCCGATATTCATGGCCGTAAACACAGGGTATCTTCCATACTTGATAATGTTTCAAATTTGAAACCGGATGTGCTTGTTTTTGCAGGTGACGTAAATTCACTGTTTAGCTCTTCAAATATCATCTCATATTTTAGCAATACCCATTTGCCGGTTCTTGTGGTTCGCGGCAATACAGATTCAAAAAAAATTGCGATCTCTTCCCCTGTTTACTCAAATATTTCTTTTTTGCACTTTTCAGAAATTGTTATTAACGGATTCTCTTTCACAGGCGTTAGCGGAACGATCCCGGTGCCATTTTCCTCCCGTATTCAATTTCGTGAAAAGCAGACGGCTGAAAAACTTGAACCGCTGGTGAAAAAAGATACGATTCTGATAGCTCATCCGCCCCCTTTTGGAACTCTTGATAAAGTTCTCGGCAAGTTTCATGCGGGATGCAAAAGCCTTCGGGAAATAGTTTCGAGGCGCCAGCCACAAATGCTTATTTGCGGCCATATACATGAAATGCCGGGAAGC
>JAHJJB010000200.1 GCA_018823005.1 Pseudomonadota bacterium
AGGAAAATAATAACCGTTAATGTATCTTGGCAAAGGATAGTTTTTTTGCAGGCCCATCTTTCATGACCGTTACCTGATTAAAACCATCTTCTCTTTTTCTATTTTCCTGAAAAATTCATCATCAGGCTTTTCATTTGTATAAAGAAGTCTGTCATAAGAAAATTCTGACAAACGATCCGGGTGTAAAATATTTAAACCCAGAAAGGAGCTTCCGGCCTTGTCGGCATCGAATATTGCAACAAGTTGAATAGGCGTTTCCTGAAGAGAGAGAAAAGCGATCTCTGCAAGATCCGTCGCTCCGTAAAAAACAATCCGTTCCACATTTTGTTCGGAAAGTTCCGAAAAGAGTTGTTTGAGTTTTATCCGCGTGTCTTTATAAAAATGATAGGAATATTGGATATAAGCATATGTGAGGCGTGTTTTTTCCACTGCGCCCCTCGGCGTCAAAAGATACTTGACTCTGTTGCTCGGAATGGTTGTAATTTTAAGATAGCCCTTGCGGGCAAGCCGCTTGATGAAAGAATTCACAAGGCCAAGGGATATGTTCAGATTCTTGGCGATATCCCGCTGGCTTGGCACTTCTTCCTTGCCGATCTCTTCGAGAATCTTAAGGGTGTTTATTTCCTGATTATTCATATATATTATTTTATCCCGTTCAGATCAAACGGCTTTGCTGTTGTAATATGCGGTTTATTAATACCGAAGGAATTATCCCCGGCAAACAAAAAATCATCTATGATGATTTAGATCTTTGTTTTTAGATCTTCCGGTTCTGACAGGTCTATAGAAAGCTCCGCCCGGTAAGTTACATTGCGGTTGCCGCAAACTCACCATGGAGCATCAATTTAATTGTTGAAGTGCTTTAAAAAACTGGAATTTAAAGTGTTCATACTTTGAACACATTTTGGAAATATTGTCAAGAAATAAGTGAGTTAAAACGCGAATTAAAGCAATGTTATAACGGCTTTGAAAAAACTATGAAATTCCATTACTACCGTGAAAATCCACCGTGACGGACTTACGCGGGAGTGACGGAAAGAGAAGAGGGACTCCGGAAGTAGAAAGTGGAAATGAGACCGGAGAAATAACGGCTTATTATTACGAAGTCGTCAGGGGTTGTCGCCGGTAACGATCATATTTTTGTTCTGCTCAAAGATTTTGGGACCGATACCAGACACTTTCATTATATCTTCAGGCTTTTTGAAGGGGCCGTTCTTTTCTCTGAAATCAACTATCTTTTCAGCAACTTTAGGACCGACCTGTTTGAGTTTTGTAAGCTCCTTGACCGTCGCCTTGTTTATGTTGATCTTCACCTCATCTTTGGCAAAAGCAAAAACGCCGGAACAAAGAACAAATGCAATCGCAACGAAAAGCCCGATACACAGTTTCAAGTTTCTCATGGAGTTTTTCCTTTCTTAAAATGATTTATGACATAATGTTGACGGCTTCATAAAAAGCTTCCGTCTCAGGCGGACGGAATGACCTTCTGCAAAGCCATCAAATAATGATGGTATTATTAAACAAGAAACCATATGCCATTTACTATTCACCTTTCACTTCTCTCATGGATTTCCGGCCCATATATAATGGCGGATGCCGTTGAATGTGCCCTGCCCTATCCCTTCTACTTTCTTTATTTCATCGATATTTTTAAACAACTTATGGGCTTTTCTATATTCGACTATTTTAACGGCTACAACAGGCCCGATATTCGGAAGCCTCACAAAGTCAGTCAGTTTGGCATCATTTATATTTATGGGGTCTTTCAATTCTTTTTTTAGTGTTTCGCTTTTGAATTTATCGTAATGCTTTTCAAGGTGCTTTTTTGCAGCTTCTTTATTCCTGGCATCAATCCAGGTTTCATTATCAAAAGTACCAAGCATGTATATCATCTGTTCTTCGTCAAGGATTCCGCCTGAGTTATGATGCGGGAGATGGCGTATCTTTTCTCCCTTTTTATTTGTTTCTATAGCCGCAAATGCGTCGTCTGAAAGAAAGCGGAGGTCTATTTCTTTCGAATCTTTGCAGTAACCGTCTGCAACAAATACAAAGAAAAATAAAACTGCAAACAACAAGACAGCATAAACTTTATTCTGATGAATAATCATTTCACCCTCCATTGGTGCAGAAACATATAATTTAAAGACCGGATTTAAGATTCAACATGTTCAAATGGTTGGGAATTTCAATCTTAAGGAATAGTGTCTAATTTTAATACGCTCACTATTCAGATTTTTTTAAATAAAATTCGTATGTGCTACGTATTCCTTTAGAAAGTGAAATTTTCGGCTCCCATCCAAGGGTTTTCATTCTTGAAACATCGAGGAGCTTCCGTGGTGTTCCGTCCGGTTTCGATGAATCAAAAAGAAGTTTTCCGTCAAAACCGACGGTCTTCTTAACAAGCTCCGCCAGATCTTTTATGGTTATCTCTTTCCCAAAACCAATATTCACGATGGGCGCCTGGAGGGTCGCAACAAGCGGGGCGAACAATCTCTCTTCAAGATTCATCAGAAACACGCATGCATCCGCCAGATCGTCTACATGAAGAAATTCACGAAACGGCTTTCCTGTACCCCAGATGGTGACAACTGCTTCGCCTGACGGATCTATCGCCTCTTTAATTTCAGGGGGGACAGGGCCGAAGAGACTTTCGTCTATTTCGATTTTTTCCCTTTTTCCGGATGCCGCCAGCCGGGCAAGATGAAATTTCCGGATAAGGGCCGCCAGGACATGACTCTCTTCAAGATCAAAATTATCATTCGGCCCGTACAGGTTGGTTGGCATAACCGCAAGGTATCTTGTCCCGTATTGACGATTATACGACTGGCACATCTTGATGCCTGCAATTTTGGCAACAGCATACGGTTCATTTGTTTCCTCAAGAGGACCTGTAAGAAGATACTCTTCTTTCATCGGCTGGGGACAATCTCTCGGGTAAATGCATGAAGAACCCAGAAAAATAAGCCGCTTTACATTTGTCTTCCATGCCGATTGAATAACATTGTTCTGAATGGACAGATTCCTGTAAATAAATTCGGCAGGATATGTATTGTTTGCATGTATCCCGCCGACTTTTGCCGCCGCAAGAAAAACATATTCGGGGCGCTCTTTTTCGAAAAAATCTTCGACTTCCGACTGCCTCTCAAGGTCGAGTTCCAAATGGCGGCGCAAAATCAGGTTTGAAAAACCTTCTTTCTCAAGCCTTCGCACAAGGGCAGAACCCACAAGACCCGTATGTCCCGCTATATATATTTTTGAATTCTTATCCATTTTTATTCTAAACTATTACTTTATATAATATCGCCTATATTGCTGTTATTTATTAATATGCAAATAGCTATATCCTATGTTCTCCGATTAACGGTTTTTAAGCACTCGAACCCTTGAACCCTCGAATCCCTGACCCCTTTTACTTTTTACTTTTCACATATTTGCTTCAAATGAAGCCGGAGTTTCAAAACCGTTTTTATTGCAGATATATTCCCGAACGGCCTCTTCACAGTCATTAGCAACCATCTCCGCTATCATTTCCGTGAAAGAGATTTCAGGAGTCCATCCCAGTTCTTTTTTTGCCTTCGAAGGATCTCCCAAAAGGGTATCAACCTC
>JAHJJB010000201.1 GCA_018823005.1 Pseudomonadota bacterium
CCTGCCGGTCCGACTCTTTAATCGAAAGTCAAGCAAGAGTCTATTTTTACGGTATATTAGATAGCTCAATAATTATAGCGTGTCAAACGGACTTACGAACCCGTCAGTTTTACAAAAATATATCCGCCGCTTTTATAACCGAATGGTTTTAATACATGATGGTAATTACTGAAAATTCCCTTGCAGAATGTCTCAAATGTAATTTTATAAGGTTTTTCCTGCTGAGGGTCGACATCAAGAATCGTTACATCCCCGCTTGTCGTTTCAAAACCTCCGACAGGTGAAATATGAGGTATGTTCAATGTCCGGAGATACGCTCCCTGGTCGAAGTGGGCTATTATCAGGCAGTTACCATTCGTTTCAAAATCGAGGAGCCGGTTCCACAGAACTTTTTTTACCTTTTCCGATTGACCTGAATTTTCCGGAGCCTCAACCGTTTCAATCTCTTTATACTCTATTCCGTACGCATCAAGACTGCTTTTCACAATCTCTCCGAGGAGAGGCAGCGGTAAGCCACGTTTTCCGTTGTCCCCTTTTTCACTCATCCTCTCTTTCCATTTTCCCGTCCTGACTTTTTCAAGGATATCCCTCTGGCTGATGGGGACAAAGTTGCCGCCCTGCTTCTCTCTTAAGGCGTTTACGACAGAAACAACGGTTGCAACCGAACAGGATGCTTCATGATATTGTTTTACATGATGTTTTATAAGGGCTGCTTTAAGCGGATTGCCGGCGGTTTGAATGGGATCATGGAGATACTTTGCCTCATGGCGGCCGAAAGCGCCTGTTCCGGTGATTTTATGAATAAGGTACGGAATATAAAAATAAGTGTGTATGATGATTCTGCGAAGATTCATATTGAACGAGCTCCAATCGGAACAGAGGTACCTTTTTTGATAACATATTTCAAGAATCTTTTATGTTCAGCCTTTTCATTACCGACATCATTACCGGGCAGTCCTTTCGGATCAAAAGGCTATACAAGCCTCAGATTTAAGTTTTTGAACACGGTTTCATTATCGTCAAGATTTACTGAATAGTGTCCGTCTGTAAACAAATTATGGAAACCAAATACATTTTCTTGGGGAACGGTAACGGAACTTCATTGTTTCAGTTGGGCTTTATTGGATAAACAAAATTCAAAATCCGCCTTGACAGTCAGGGGGAAGTTCAATAATAACAGGAATGTAATTCAGGGGGTTTTTATATTTCAACAATCGCAGGGAACAGGAACGGCATTTTGATTCACCTGCACCATTTTTACGGCAAAGGAGAGGGATATGAAAAAAATTGTCATTATGGCACTGTCACTGTTTCTGTTAACCACAGTCAATCTTTACGCAGAAGGCAGCAGGGTGGTTATTGCAAAAGGTGGAATCGGCGGAGTATACTATTATTACGGAACCCAGATATCCGAAATACTCAACAAAAACAATGTAGCTTCCTCAACCGCTATTCAGACTGCTGCATCTGTGGATAACATGCAACTGATCCGGGACAAAACAGATACAGACAAGGGCACTTATTTTTTTGCCACTGTTTTGCCTGACACAGCCTATTCCACCGTTTCGGGCAAGCATGTAAAATTTGCTGAAAAACCGGTCAAGGCCAGTATAATGTGGATGATGTATCCGAATTATCTCCAGATTGTCACAACGGACAAATCCGGAATCACCAAACTCACGGACCTGCAGGACAAGCGTGTTTCAACCGGCGCGCCCGGGTCCGGAACCGAATTCACGGCTCTTAATCTGCTGAAAGCAGCCAAGATTGATCCTGAAAAATTCAAGAAATGGGAGAAACTGGGAGCCAAGGAGTCTGATGAGGCTCTCAGTAACGGCACGCTTGATGCCTATGTATGGTCCGGCGGTCTGCCCACAGGTTCCATCGTCGAACTGTCCAATACCCTCAAACGCAAAGGACTTAACCTTGTTATGGTACCGCTTCCGGCAACAGATCCCGGTGTGGCTGCTTTTATGAAAGAATCCTCCGGCCTGGCCGACAGCCTGATCATCAAAAAGGAAATTTATGGAACTGCTTCAGATACGCCTACGCTGGCATTCTGGAACATGTTTGTCTGCCCGGATTCCACGCCGGAAGATCTGGCATACAACACCGTCAAAGCTGTTTTTGAAAATGTCGAAACACTTCGTTCTTCGGTAAAGCCGGCAAGGGACACGACACCGGAAAGTTCGGCCAAGTTTGTCGGCAAGGCCGCTATTCCCTTTCATCCCGGCGCTGTGAAATATTACAGGGAAAAAGGCCTGATCAAATAGCAGGCTGAATGCGCAAACAGTTTGTAATAATAAGCGGAATCACGATGGCCATACTCCTTTTGCTGGTTAAGCCTGCCGTGATTCGGACAGAAAATGAAACCCGTCTGGCAGTCCTTTTCCGCTGGCAGACGGGTACAATTCGTTTTGTGAATTCGGTGACCGGTCAACCGGTTGCAATTCGGTTCACCATTCGCAGCCAATTTCAGAATTTTTCTGTTTCAGCAGATGAAACGACCGGGGCATATTATTCTCATGGCGTTTATGACCTGAATCAGGCCGTTTCCGGTGAGTCCACCAATCGTTTGAAGTTCTGTTCGATGAAAGGAATCATTCTAAACATGGGCTTTTATACCTTTACCGTTAAAGACGGCTGTCTGGAGGTCGATCTGTTATGGACTCTGTGATGCGCAGGCTTATTACAATTATAGCTGTTTCTGGAACGCTCTATCATCTCTATCTCGTTATTCATCCCTACACGCCATTAGCCGACCTGCGCATCTCCCTTCTGGATCTGACCCAGATTCAGCGGGCCGCGCATGTCTTTCTGGTCGCGCTTCTGGGATATCTGCTAAGCTTTGTGCGGATCAAGCCACGGCATAAACTCGGCGGCATACCGCTTGCCGTCATGACCATTGTGTTCATGTTCGAATTTCTTCGTCTGGATCTGCCGATATCGCTGAAGCTGTTTGGCGTCATTATCTGGGCATGCACAATGCTGCCCACCATTGTACCAGCGCTGCAGAAACCTTCCAACATTGCATGCGCACTGTTCAGCTTTCTCCCATTTATTTATCTGGTGGTAAATTACGAAACACTGATTTATCGATCCGTCATGCCGGAGCCGTGGGATATGATCATGTCCTTCAGCGAGATTCTGTTGATTCTGGGGGTCATTTTCCGGTTAAGCGGTCCGATAATGCCCACTCTTGTGATGATCTTTCTGCTGTATAATCTCTACGGCAACTATATTCCCGGTCTCTTTTCCAATCCGGGTTTTGATCTCGATATGGTGCTGGGAAAAATGTACTGTGAAACCGAAGCCGGCATTTTCGGATCGATCACGGGCGTATCCCTCAAGTATCTGATCTATTTCACCACTCTGGGGGCCGTTGTCACGCGCATGAATTTCGGTCAGATAATCGCAAACATTGCGCTGCTGTTTGTCGGCAGAAGCCCGGCATCTCCCGGAAGATCCTGCTCAATCATGGCCGTCCTGATGGGCATGTTTTCCGGATCAGGGGCAGCCGACACACAGTTTGTGGCCACCCTGACCAAGCCGCTGTTTGAAAAGGTGGGATATGACAAGCTTGTGGCTGCCGGCGTGATCGCTACCGTCGGGTCGGTCGCCTATATCACACCGCCCGTCATGGGATCGATTTCCTTTATCATGGTTGAGCTTCTGTCCATTCCCTATTCATCGATCATAGTCATGGCCATCGGCCCAATGCTTCTGTATCTCCTTGGTATTGTTGTATATAACGAGCTTTATGTTAAAAAGCAGAAACTGCCGCAACTGGAAATTTCAACTCTTATCGATTTCTCGTACTTCTTACGGTACTGCTATGTCTTCATTCCCATTATCTTCATCATCATGATGATCTACAGGGGCTTTTCCATCAACATCACGGTCACGGCCGCGACCTTTCTTTTTATTATTTTTGCCTACGCCGATCCCAGCCTCAGGCCGCCCTTCGGGAATTTGATAAAAGCGCTGGAAGAGGGCATCATCGGTCTTCTGCCGATCGCCAGCGCCGTCATTGCCGCCAATATGATTATGTCCATGATGGTTATCAGCGGACTGGCATCCAAGTTTTCGATCATTCTGATGGATATCAGCGGCAGCAGTATTCTGCTTGCCACACTCTTTACAGGAGTTTTCAGCCTGATTCTGGGCATGGGTGTACCGCCGATCGCCACCTATGTTCTGACTTCAGCCCTGACCGCACCGACCATTCAGAAGCTGGCCATGCTAAACGGCATTCCTGAAGATGCGGCGCTTCTGGCAACCCATATGTTTCTGTTTTATTTTGCAGTGCTGGCCGAAGTCACACCTCCGGTTGCACTTTCTGCTTATGCGGCCAGCTCGGTTATGGGCACTGATCCGATAAAAACCGGTGTGTTTGCCGCGCGCGTGGCTCTTCCCAAATATTTTATCGGTCTTACTTTCATTCTTTCATTCAGCGGAACCGCTATTCTGATCATTCCTGTTCTTCAAACCATGCACGGATATGAGGCGTTCTTTTTCATCGCGCTTCGTTTTCTTTTTTCCATCATGGCCGTAATCTTTCTGAATGTGGCAGTGGTGGGATATTTTGTAAAATCGCTTTCCATTCCGGAGAGAATAATTACAGGAATCTGCGCCGTTCTGTTGTTCTACCCGGATGTTAACATGAATATAGCCGCCGGAGTGATCTCCAGCATCCTTATTATAAAAAACTGGCTGGATGCCAGGAAAATAAAAATGAAAACCGGAATCCTGCCGACCTGAGATCTTTAGGGAATTATTAAGGAGATGTTCCATTATGAGCGGAAAAGAGCGGATTATCACGGCCCTGAGTGTCAAGCAACCAGACCGTGTTCCTCTTTATATTCACGGAATTAACGAAGCTCCGATCATTGGCATCGGAAGACACATTACCGATGGCCTGCCCGAATCCAAACAGTTTTACGAAATGAACGATTCCGAAAAAATGAAGCTGCTGGATACTCTTTTTCTTATTCATGAAGTATATGGTGTGGACGGGTTCACCTCTTTTGAGATCGGTCATGACTCCGAAATCGATAATGAATACGTCAGGGATGACTGGGGAGTTATATACAGGCGAAATCCTCACGGACTCCCGGTTCCCGTAGGGCATCCTGTCAGGGATACCGGTGATCTTATTAATTTTCATGCTCCGGAACCGAACCGCGGGCACCTTCTTTTGCATGACCTTGCCAGGGACCGGTTTAAGGGGGATGTCGCGCTTTTCTGGATGATGCGCGGCGTCTTTGTTCATAGCTGGCGATTGACCGGAATGGAAAACTACATGTTAAAAATGTTTGAGGATCCGGGGTTTATTCACCGCATTTCGGCCATTGTGACGGAATATAACCTGAAGCAGCTCGACATGCTGGCCCAGGCCGGTATTGACGTTCTTGTTGTCGAAGATGATATTGCCGCCACAAAAAGCCTTCTGATCGCCCCGAAGCATTTCATGGAGTTTGTCAATCCATACAACAGAAAACTAGTAGACCGTGCCCACGAACTCGGCCTGAAGGTTGTGCGCCACAGCGACGGCAATCTCTGGTCCATCATGGATACACTTATTGAATCAGGATACGACGGCCTTAACCCTTTGGAACCACAGGCGGGCATGGATCTCAAAAAAGTTAAGGATCAGTACGGGGATAAAATATGCCTGCTGGGCAATATCGACTGCAAGGAACTTCTCCGCTCCGGCACTCCGGACCAGGTTGAGGCCGCGGTAAAACATGCCATAGAAGTTGCGGCGCCAGGCGGCGGGTACATTCTCTGCGATTCCAACTCGCTTCATCCGGGAGTCAACCCTGAAAACTGCATTGCAATGTTTGAGGCCACAAAAAAATATGGACTCTATGAATAATTCTTCCGTTCCGAAAAACAGGTCGTTGATATCGTCACCCTAC
>JAHJJB010000202.1 GCA_018823005.1 Pseudomonadota bacterium
CTATTTTTATTCTTTATGGCTTTTTTTAATTCTATAAGGACAATAAGACCAAAATCGTCAAAATATGAAATATCATCAAGATCGGCAGTCAGGGAAGTCAGAGATAATGAATTTATTCCCGGAATTAATTCTTTAATTATGCCTGCTGAAGACCGGACATCCAGTTTTCCATGAAAATGAACAGTAAAAACACCCTGTCCATCCCCGGAAATGTTGTAATATTCAGATCTGTATGGCTCCGGCTTTTTCATTATTAAACCTGTCGGCTTCGTAAAAAGCATTCTGTCCGTCTATGAGGTTCAAACAGACGGTATCAGATTCTTCTAGTACTGGAGATTCCTTCCGACAAAATAGCCTGTATTCTGTTTAACGTAACACAGGTATCTTCACATCCCGGGAAATTCATTCTTACCTGACATTCTCTACAGGGGCTTTTAATAAGGTAGCCTATTTCGAAGTCAAACCTGTAGTTGATGCGTTCTAATTTAGGGGTATATTCCAAAAGTTCAAATTCCCGTTTACAGACCTTTGCATAATACCCCCTTTTGCCCGATTACTGCGTCAGGCTCAAATTTCTATCCTCGAAATACTCAATGTATTCCTGTGGTTAAAATTATCGCCTTCCTTGTACTTGGACAAAATGAGATGTTCTGCAAAAGTCTTGTTCCATGAACACTTTATCATATTGCAGGAAAAATAAAAACGCTGATAATCATCCAACAAGTCTTTATTTTTTGATAAATATCATAATGTTGAATCTATAACAAGGTAAACCTGCTATTTTCTCGACAAAAAGCGTTTGTATTCGTACATTTTTGCAAAAGCCATAACCGCACGTTCGGGCGAGGGATAGAAGACTCCTTTAAACGAACAACCGCTGACCCTGTAAACTGTTTTGTCTTTTTCATCGGTAAGCAGGCTTACACCGAATACGGGCTTATTATATTTTCCCATCAATGTTGCGATGTGTTTAATATAATTTTCGTCAAAAGCAGTGAGTGTTTTGCCGACTGACTCCAGAAATTCGGGGGTGTAAGTCGGGTCGGCGTCAAGTATTGAGTCAACGAGGCGTTTTAAGAGTATTCTCCGACCTATGATTCCAAGGTTGATTACCGCATCGCAACCGTCCCACTTCAGGAGTTCCTCTATTATGGTCATAGGAATAGACGGATCATTTTCTCCAACAATGTCAACTGGGTTTGATCTGCTCCAGTAGGGCGGTAGAATTTTGTCCATAAGCTCAATCATCTCCGGTGACAGTTCAGATACTTCAAGGCCGTATTGTGAACACAGATCTGAAGTTACGACACCCCATCCTCCGCCAAGAGTCATTATGGCAGCGCGGTTTCCTTTAGGCAGAGGCAGGGATGAAAATGCAGCCGAAAGATCAAGTAGGTCCATAGTATGTTCTACCATTACAATACCAGTCTGACGGCATACCGCATCAAATATCCTGAAATCAGATGTCATTGCACCTGTATGGCTTGCGGCGGCACGGCTTCCGGCTATACTTCTTCCGCCTTTCAGCAAAATAATCGGCTTCTTTCTGCCAACCCTGCCGGCGCTTTCGAAAAAGCGCCGCCCGTTTTTAACGCTTTCAACGTAGAGCATAACCGTTTTTGTTAAATCATCCGTTTCAAAGGCATCTATGTAATCTTCAATCGTAATAATGGCCTCATTGCCCGAGCCGCAAAATGCCCTGATTCCTATGTCCTGCCGTTCCGCAAATGCAAGCAGCTGGGTTCCCATGTTCCCGGATTGGGCCACGACAGCGGTAGCGCCAGGTCTTGGCCTGACATGGACTCCTGTGCAGTAAAGGTTGATGTGCGGGTTGCATATCCCCATAGTATTCGGCCCGAGTATGAGTATTCCGGCATCATGGGCAGCCTTTACGAGGTCTTTTTCAAGTTCTTTTCCTTTTGCGCCTGTTTCCCCGAATCCGGATGTAATAAGCAGCATATTCCTGATTTTTTTTGCCTTGAAATCGGGAAGCAGTTTTATTACCCCTGAAGCAGGGATTGTAACAACTGCAAGATCAATTTTACCGGGAATTTCCGTAACAGATTTGTAAACCGGCCTTTCTGCGATTGTTCCGCCCTTGGGATTTACCAGATATATTTCACCTTCGTATCCTCCGCTTATAGTAGATGTAAAAAGGGTGTGTCCCCATTTGCCCATTTGCGAGGATGCCCCGACAAATGCAATTGATCTCGGATAAAAAACAGAACCGATATCACCGGCAGGTATTGGAGGAAGAAATTCATTTTTTTCGCTGTTTGGCCCTAATATTATCAGTGCATCAACCGCCTTAAGATTGCCATCCGGCAGGGCAATAAAAGGGTTGATGTCAATTTCTGCTATTTGTGGGTGTTCCAGTGCAAGCCGTGAAAGTCCTGTAAGCGCTTTAAGAAGTTGTTTCCGGTTAATGGCATTTTCACCCCTGAATTCATTAAGAAGCACTTTTGCTCTTATTTGATCAAGCATCTCTTCTGCGTCATTTTCTGTGATAGGAGCGATCCTGAAAGATACATCCGAGTATGCTTCAGTGAAGATACCGCCGATTCCGAACATGACAACCGGACCGAAATGGGGATCCCTGAACATTCCTGCAACAAATTCCCTTTTACCTTTGAGCTGGGGCTGAACAAGGAAACCTTCGAGTTTGTCTCCGGCGTTTTTTTCTATTGTTAAAGCAGCCTCTTTCACTTCTTCCGGATTTTTCAGATTGAGGTGAACAAGTCCCATTTCCGTTTTATGCAAAATTGAAGATCCAAGCCCTTTAAGAACAACAGGAAAACCGATATTTAAAGCCGCATTAACCGCTTCATCAGGAGATGCTGCTTTTTTCTCTTCAATGACGGGCACATCGTATTTTATGAGAACTTGTTTCGATTCGCTTTCGGTCAGAGCATGTTTTTCGCTTTTATTAAATTTTCCGATAAGACCCATTATGTCCATTCATTCTCCTCAAATAATATCCGCATTCAGGATGTTTCTATAAAAAATTGGTTGAAAATACCATAAGCAGTCTTTTATGCCAATAATTTATTATAAATACTTGTACGTTGTTGATGGTTTAATATTATAGGATCATCTTCAAAAGAGTTGGCGAGTGTATTAGGATTCAAGGGTTCAAGGATTCCAGGGTCCAAGTGACACAAAATGAAGCAGCAGCTTAAAACTAATAGTTGAGCTCTTGAACCCTCGACTCCTTGAATCCTTTTCTCCAACCATGTTGGAGAAGAACCATATTATATTCATTTGAGTGGAAACGGATAAAAAAAAATGGTATATGTGATTAACACGAAGAGGTTGTCACCATTTATTTCAGGAGATAGTTAATGCGTGCAGGTATCGGATATGACGTTCACAGGCTTGTTTATGACCGCAAACTGGTTCTTGGCGGAATTGCCATTCCTTTTGAAAAAGGTTTGCTCGGCCATTCAGATGCAGATGTTCTTGTTCATGCCGTTTGTGACGCACTGCTAGGTGCGGCAGGCCTTGGAGATATCGGTATCCATTTTCCTGACACAGATCCAAAATATAAGGACATCAGCAGCCTGAAACTACTTGCAGTGACCTGCAATATGTTAAAAAATAAAGGATATAGAATTAACAACATTGATTCCACGGTTTTTGCTGAAAAACCCGCAATATCTCCTTTCAGGGATAAAATGAGAGCAGAAATAGCTCGTGCCGCGGGAATAAATGAGGCGCTTGTTAATGTTAAAGCCACAACAACCGAGGGGCTCGGGATTATTGGGAAAGAGGAAGGAATTGCCGCAATGTGTATTGCATTAATCAGTTGATAAACTTTTTATTGTGACTAACACTTAATCTTTATGTGATGAAATTATGGTTCAAATGCCGGAGGAAAATGTCGCTTCGTATTTATAATACCCTTGAAAGAAAAAAAGTGCCTTTCGTGCCTGTGAAACCGGGAAAAGTCAGCATGTATGTTTGCGGCCCAACAGTATATGATTCCTGCCACATCGGACATGCCAGATCCGTAGTAGTTTTTGATGTTATTTTGAGATATTTCAAAAGGATCGGGTTTGACGTCACATATGTAAGAAACTTTACAGATGTGGATGATAAAATCATAAACCGTGCCGGACAGCTTGGTATTGATCCAATTGAAATAGCCGAAAAATACATAAAAGAATTTTATGCGGATATGGATAATTTAAATATAGAAAGAGCAACAATTGAACCACGGGCAACCGAGCACATTGGCAAGATAATTGAATTAATAGAAATATTATTGAAAAAAGGTATAGCATACAGAATAAACGGCGATATTTTCTACTCGGTTGAAAAATTTGAAAACTACGGGAAACTTTCGGGGCGCAAACTGGAAGATATGGAAGCAGGGGCAAGAGTTGATATTGATGAAAGAAAACAAAACCCCTTTGATTTTGCCCTGTGGAAATCATTAAAACCCGGTGAACCTTTCTGGGACAGTCCATGGGGTAAGGGGAGGCCCGGCTGGCATATTGAATGTTCAGCAATGAGCAGCGCATACCTTGGGGAAACATTTGATATCCATGGAGGTGGGAAAGATCTTGTTTTTCCACATCATGAAAACGAGATAGCCCAGTCGGAGGGAGCTTATGGAAAACCTTTCGCGAAATACTGGATTCACAATGGTTTTGTAAATATTAATAATGAAAAGATGTCAAAATCCTTGGGGAATTTCCTTCTTATTAAAGATATACTGAAATCTTACCATCCTGACTCAGTGCGCCTTTTTCTCCTGTCCAATCATTACAGAAGCCCCATAGATTATACTGATAAGGCAATGGAAGAGGCTGATGCCGGACTTGATAAAATATATTCGCTTATAAAACGGGTCGAAGAGAAAAAAGATATTATTTCAAAGGGTATTGAGCAAAAACAAGGTGAATACTGGATCCGGTTTTTGGAAGCAATGGATGATGATTTTAATACCGCCAAAGGGACCGGTATACTTTTCGACGCTGTTCGGCATATAAATCGCCTGATGGATGAAAACAAGGAAATTAATTCCAGTGATATCAAGGATATAATAAATTCTGCTTATCAAGATATTTCTAATATTGCCAATGTGTTAGGTATAATATCTGAAAAGGCTGAGACCTATTTTGATAAAAAGAAAACAAAATTTTTCGAAAATAGAGCGATTGACCAGTCATTAATTGATTCAATGGTTAAGGAGCGATTCGAAGCACGAAAAGCAAAGGACTGGAAAAAAGCTGATGAAATAAGAAAGAGACTCTCGGATATGGACATAATAATAGAGGACAGGCCTGAAGGAACAGTATGGAGATTTAATGGTTAAAGCCTGATGATTTTCAGGATGTGCTTCAAAGCCATATGTACGACTTTCGACATCCCCCGGTTCCTAGTCCCTGATTGATATCTCATAATATCTAATAATATATCAAATTGTTATCAATTAAATATTTATGCAAAACTTTAAGATAGTATCTGATTATTCTCCCAAAGGCGATCAGCCAAAAGCAATAGAAGTTTTATCTTCCGGGGTAATATCCGGGAAAAAGCACCAGGTACTCCTTGGAGTAACGGGGTCCGGAAAAACATTTACAATGGCCAATATAATTGCAAATGTTGATAAACCGACTCTTGTTATTGCTCCTAATAAAACACTGGCAGCCCAATTATACAGTGAATTCAGATCCCTGTTCCCGGAAAGTGCCGTGGAATATTTCGTAAGCTATTATGATTACTACCAGCCTGAAGCATATATCCCTTCAAGCGATACATATATCCAAAAAGATTCATCCATTAATGACATGATAGACAAATTAAGGCATTCTGCGACAAGGTCTGTTCTTACCCGCAGGGATGTTATTGTGGTTGCAAGTGTGTCCTGTATTTTCGGTCTTGGCGCTCCTGAAGATTATCTTTCCATGAGAGCTGACGTTGAAACAAACATGGAGCTTGACAGGGACAAGTTTTTATATAGTCTGATTTCAATGCATTATGAGCGAAACGATATGGACTTCTTCAGGGGAAGTTTCAGGGTGAGGGGAGACAGAGTAGAGATATTTCCTGCGTATGAAGAAAACAGGGCGATAAGGATAAATTTTTTCGGAGATGAGATTGAAGCCATTTCTGAAATAGATCCCCTGAAAGGGACAGTTTTAAAAAATTTAATTAAAACCAGCATATTCCCCGCAAGCCATTATGTTACCCAGAAAATGACCCTTCAAAAAGCTGTTGACTCGATTTTAGAAGAATTAAAATCCAGAATCGGCTATTTTAGAGATGAGAATAAATATATTGAAACACAGAGAATAGAAGAGAGGACT
The DNA here is from genome assembly GCA_018823005.1 of Pseudomonadota bacterium. Lineage (GTDB taxonomy): Bacteria > Desulfobacterota > Desulfobacteria > Desulfobacterales > RPRI01 > RPRI01. Next base: position 6,315 of record JAHJJB010000202.1, read on the forward strand.
CATTTCGATGTGGAAATGATGCAGGAGATTGGTTACTGCAACGGAATTGAAAACTATTCACGCCATTTAACGGGGAGAGCCCCGGGGGAGCCACCGCCGACCCTTATAGATTATTTCCCGGTAGATTTTCTTTTGTTCATTGATGAAAGTCATATTTCAATTCCTCAGCTGCACGGAATGTATAAAGGTGACAGATCAAGAAAAGAGACTCTTGTTAATTATGGTTTCCGGCTTCCGTCTGCTCTTGATAACAGACCTCTTAAATTTGAAGAATTTGAAACCAGACTATCCCAGGTTATATATGTCTCTGCAACTCCGGCTGATTTTGAACTGGAAAGAGGGAAAGACTCTGTTGTTGAGCTTATTGTCAGGCCAACTGGGCTCACAGACCCGCCGATTACTTTGAGGAAAGCACAAAACCAGGTGGATGATCTGTTAGAAGAAATTCTTGCCTGTGTGACGAAGAATGAAAGAGTGCTTATAACCACACTCACCAAACGCATGGCTGAAGATCTGACTGAATATTATTCCGATCTCGGCATAAAAGTCCGTTATCTTCATTCAGACATAGCTACGCTTGAACGGATGGAGATTATTCGCGATCTTAGAATTGGTCTATTCGATGTTCTTGTCGGGATAAATCTGCTCAGGGAAGGACTCGATATACCCGAAGTTTCCCTTGTTGCAATACTTGATGCAGATAAGGAAGGATTCCTTCGTTCGGCAAGATCGCTGATACAGACCTGCGGGCGTGCTTCCAGAAATATCAACGGGAATGTAATAATGTATTGCGATGTTGTTACAAATTCTATGCAGAAAGCTATTGATGAAACAAACAGGCGCAGAACAATACAGGAGACATTTAACACGGAACAGAATATTACTCCGGCTGGTATTGAAAAAGCCATAACTCGCGTATTCAATCAGGCTTATGACTCCGGCGCTGAGTCCGGGGATAAAATTGCCGAGACTATTTCCAGGTATAAATCCCTGGATAATATTGATGATATTATCTCAAATCTTGAAAAAGAAATGGAAAATGCGGCACAGGAACTGGAATTTGAAAAAGCTGCCCAGTTGAGAGACAGAATAAATGAAATCAAGAAAAAAATTATCTTTGAATTTCAGCAATATTGATGGACTTGTAAGAAGTCGAAATTCAGACGGCAAAGTAAAAAACCAAGATCTCACACCAAGCCACAAAGATCACAAAGTTAACTTATTAATATTGATATGATATTTTCTTGGTGCTCTTAGCGACTTTGTTAGAAAATTGAGTTTTTACAAAGCCGTTAATATTCACAGGATCATGAACGATGTCTGAAGCTCTTATCGAAAAATTATCGGGTGTTTCAAAAGGCCCCGGTGTTTATCTGATGAAAAATTCCGATGGTGCTATAATTTATGTGGGAAAGGCCCTGAATTTAAAAAAGCGTCTTTCTTCATATTTTACTGGAGCTGAAGATAATCTCCGGCAAAAGATGGATTTAAAAACAGGAGTTTTGATAAAAAAAATAGATTCCTTTGAAACAATAGTAACAGAAACGGAAAAAGAGGCGCTCATCCTTGAATCTAATCTTATAAAAAAATATAAGCCCCGGTACAATGTAATATTAAAGGACGACAAGCGATATCCGTCTCTCCGGCTCGACATTAACAGTCCTTATCCAAACCTTGCCATAATCAGAAAGGCTAGAAATGACAAGGCGTTGTACTTTGGACCTTTTGCTTCATCTCAGGCTGTTCGCCAGACCCTCAAACTTATTCACAAAACTTTCAAGCTCCGTAAATGTACTACGACCAGTTTCAAAAAAAGAACACGCCCATGTCTTAATTACCAGATGGGAACATGCCTTGGCCCCTGCTGTAACGAGATAGATAAAACAACGTATGGAGATATCGTTAAAGAGGTCACACTCTTTTTAAAGGGGAAAACCCCCGTTCTCATTAAAGAAATCAGGGATAAAATGCTGAACGTTGCACAATCACGTGATTATGAACTTGCGGCTATTTACAGGGATAAGCTTTTTGCCCTTCAGGAAACCCTCGAAAAGCAGATAGTAGTCACGACCGATTTTATTGACAGAGATGTATTTGCATTAGCCAGGAAAAATGAGCACTCTGTAATTACCCTTCTTGTTATTCGGGGCGGCTATCTGCAGGGCACTCAGCATTTCAGTTTTAACGATATAATATCAAATGATTCTGAAATTCTGCGCGAGTTCATACGGCAGTACTATGAAACAGCCGATTTCATTCCGGAAGAAGTGGTGGTTTCTGTCGAATTAGACGATGCACCTTTAACTGAAGAATGGCTGACCGGAATTAAAGGGGAGAGAGTCAGGATTCATGAGCCGAAAAAAGGCGGGCGGTTTCATCTTGTCAAAATGGCGATTCAAAATGCAAAAAACGAGATGAGTAACATAATTTCTTCGATTTCATCATCAACAGACCTTCTTGTTCGCCTGCAAAAACGCCTTAAAATGAACATCATACCCATTAGAATTGAATGCTTTGATAATTCAAATATTTCGGGTACAAACCCTGTATCGGCTATGGTGGTATTTGAAAATGGAAAACCCGCAAAACATTTTTACAGAAAATATAAAATACGAACAGTGCAAGATCACAATGATTATGCATATATGACGGAGGTTCTTATGAGGCGTTTCGGTAAAAATGAAGAGTCAAAGCCATATCCTGATCTTATTGTGATTGATGGCGGGAAAGGACATCTTAACATTGCCCATAAAGTGTTCAAAGAACTGAAAATTGATGAAAATATAGAACTAATTGGAATTGCGAAGAAAGATGAAAAAAAGGGGGAGATTGAAGACAAGATATATAAATATGGAAGGACCAACCCGGTAAACTTTGGAAGGGAAGGGGATCTTTATTTTTTCCTGCAGAGAATAAGAGATGAAGCTCATCGTTTCGCAATATCTTTCCACAGAAAGCAACGGCTGAAAAAAACAATCCATTCCGCTCTTGATGAAATACCCGGGATTGGGAAAAAGAAAAAGGAAATGCTCGTAAAACATTTCGGGAGTATAAAAAAAATCCGGGCAGCAACACCCGAAGAATTAAGCGCTGTGCCCGGAATAACCCTGAAAAACGCAATAAATTTAAAAGAAGCCCTGGAGCTTTGAAATCTCAAATTTGAGATTTCATTTCGGATCAAACGCCTAATTTTTTCAAAATATTCTTCAACTCCGCAACGGATTCAGCCGATTTGTTAAGAGCCGCTTGTTCTTCATCAGTAAGTTTAATCTGAATTATTTCTTCAACTCCTTTTGCCCCAAGTTTAACCGGAACTCCTATAAAAAGTCCATTTATCCCATACTCTCCCTCAAGATACGCGGCACAAGGAAGGATTTTTTTCTTATCTTTTAATATGGCTTCAGCCATTTCGACAGCGGCTGAAGCAGGAGCGTAATAGGCACTTCCTGTTTTCAGGAGTGAGACGATTTCCGCACCTCCGCTGGCTGTCCTTTTAACAAGGGCATCAATCCGGTCTTTTGTAAGCAATTCAGTTATGGGTATACCGGCAACAGTCGAATACCTCGGCAGAGGTACCATGGTATCACCATGTCCGCCAAGAACAAAAGCATGGGTGTTTTCAACTGAAACATTCAGTTCCATCGCTATAAAAGTTCTGAAACGTGCTGAATCCAGCACACCCGCCATCCCTATTACCCTGTTTTTGGGAAAACCGCTTGCCTCGTAAGCTACGTGACACATTGCATCAAGAGGGTTGCTTACAATAATAATTACTGCGTTTGGCGAAAGGGCTGAAACCTGTTTCGTTACATTTTTAACAATCCCGGCATTTGTACTTATGAGATCATCACGGCTCATTCCTGGTTTTCTGGGTATTCCCGCAGTAATTATTATGATATCAGAACCGGCTGATGCATCATAATCATTATAGCCGGTGACATGGGCATCATGTTTTTCTATCGGGGCAGCTTCGGAAAGGTCAAGGGCTTTACCCTGCGGTACGCCCTCAACAATATCCACCAATACTACATCACATAATTCTTTTTCTGCCAGACGCTGAGCAACTGTCGCCCCAACATTACCGGCTCCTACTACTGTTACTTTCCTGTTCATAAAAAACTCCTTGTTATGTTTTATAATTGGAGACCTTTGTGGAAACATCGATTAAAGGCAATACCCCAACATGGCAAGATTGGAGTTATTCAAAGCTTAAAATAATAAAAAAACAAATAATGCGGATAATTCCAGATAATAATATTTTTAATTGTTGTCAATAGGTTTTACGTTTCTCAAGTATTGACATTAAGTCTCTAAATAAGTTATGTTTAAAAAAAGACTTTTTGCGAACCCAATCAATATTTAGGACACGAAAGGTTCTATCAGCTCAAGGGGAATTCTTATGAGTATTAAGGAACAAATAAAATCGATTTTACAGGAAGCTGAAATATACAGGACTCAGGGGCTGCTGAACGAAGCAATGATAAAATACAAAATTGCTGCCGAGCTTATTGAGAAAAATGTAAAAATAGAAAGCGGGCAGGCATTAGTCGATGGAATAACAAAAAAAATTGAATTGTTAAAGGAAACCATATCAAAGTATAACGATCCTGATAAAACGCCAAAAATGCCTGTTGAAATTCAGAATCTGATAAAAGATAAATTTTCGTTTTCAGACGATAAAGAATCAGCCGTTCTTGAAGGGGCAATAGCTTTATCTAAGTTTGGACAATTCGAACGAGCAATCACAGAATTTAGTGAGTTGCTCAAAAACGATTCTTTAAGGCTTGTTGCTGCTAAGAATATTATTAGATGCTATTTTGCAACATCCTCTGTGGATGGAGCGCTTTCACAATATGAGCAGTGGCTGAAGTCTGGAATTTTTCATGCCGGACAGATTGAAAAAATACGTTTGTTTCTTGAGAATCTGTTAAAAGATAAGGGAATTGAAAGGCGACTTCCCCTTGCAGATATTACGGCGGATATTTCTAAAGAGAAGGTTGTTCCTGAGGAAACAACTTTTGAAAAGCCTGTTTCAGAATCTATGGTTGATATTCCTGAACAGGAGGAAATGGAGGAAGATGAGTTCCTTGACATAAATTCAGTTGGGATTGCAATTACTACAGGCTCACAAAGGAGGCAGGAAGTTGTTCTTGATGTAGCTTTCCAGTCGGGCAAATCGGTCAGTTTAATTGTTCCGGGCAGGGAAAAAATACTTATCGAAAAATTTAAAGTTGGATTGAAATTGGACGATGTCCAGTTCTATTCACCTATTGCAATCCTGAACGGTTCAGGTGTTATTTCGGCTTTTACGAAGATCAGTTCAGGCCCCAAAATGGGTAGTTACAGCCTGGATTTGAAGATATTCACTTAACAGCATATGATATAGTCTTACGGAGTTGTGCCAGATGGCAATATTTAATTTGAAAAATCGTGAGATTGAATGCAAAATTGTATATTATGGTCCCGGAAGATCTGGTAAAACTACCAACCTTGAATATATTTTTAAAACATTTAAAAAACAGGTTACCGACCAGCTTGTAACAATTGATACCGAAGGTGACCGAACCCTCTTTTTTGATTTTCTCCCGATGGGCCTTGGTAAAATAAGAGGGTGTGATGTGCGGGTTCAATTGTATACTGTTCCGGGACAAGTGCAATACAGTTCTACACGAAAACTGGTCTTGAAAGGTGCTGACGGAATTGTTTTTGTCGCCGATTCTTTCGCAATAAGGAGGGATAAAAATATGCTCTCGCTAAAGGATCTCGATCTGAATTTGAAAGAATGCGGCCTGAATATTTTCAAGACTCCTCTTGTCCTTCAGTATAACAAGAGGGATATGTCCAGTTCGGCAGACGGAAGCATTCCTATAATGTCTGTTGAAACGATGCAGAATGATCTGAACAGGCAGCTTAAAGCTCCTTATTTTCCTGCAAGTGCTTTAACGGGTGAAGGTGTGGGCAAAACTTTGAAAGAGTCCCTGAAGTTAACTCTCTTAAATTTGCATAAAGAATTGAAATGGGCACAGAAATAAATGGCTGACTTATCCCTTTCAGGCAATCTGAATTTTTTGAATCTTGGCGAGCTGCTTCAGATTTTTGGAACAAACGTAAGCACCGGTGTTTTGATAATAAAAAGCAAGTATTCTGAAGAACCGGGGCTTATGTATTTTGTTAAAGGAAATCTTTTTAATGCTGCAGCCGGTTCCAAAGAAGGTCTTGATGCTGCGCTTGCTCTTTTTGGATGGACTGAAGGTGAGTTTGAATTTCGCACGGAGGATGTAAAAACAAAGAATGTAATTCAAAAAAGCAGAATGGAAATTAC
>JAHJJB010000203.1 GCA_018823005.1 Pseudomonadota bacterium
CCGCCGAGAGCATTCATTTCAAATCCAATCTCGGATCTTATGCCGGGACCAAACATTATTCTCGGTCTGTTTGACCACATGAAGAAAGAGCTGAGTTCAAGATCAGGATATTTCATTTTCTCCTCCGTTAATGGTTAGAAAGCTGAACTGATGGATTCGTTAAAGTCAGTCTGATAACACGTGTTTTTCCAAAACAAAACAGGTAAATATACCCTCAAAAATTTTTGTTCCCTTATTTTCAACGGTCACGCGTACCGTATGTTTCTTGCCTGCTATATTTTCAACCTTGGCCTCGGCAACAACGGTGTCGCCTCTCTTCAGAGGTTTCAAAAATTTTACATCGGAAGAACCAAGAACTACATTCGGATGGTTTACGGCAATCATGGCCGCATAATCGGCAAGACCGAAGATAAACCCTCCGTGAATCAGGCCGGACTCGTCAGCGGACATATTATCAGTTAAAAGAAGCTCAACGCGGCTGAAACCTTCTTTAATTTCAAGAGGCGTTCCGCACAGATTCCGGTCAATCTTTTGATGAGTATTAATATCCATGCCATCCTCCAGTAAAAACTTAAATTACACGTTCATAGTTTCTGGTTTCTGGTTTTTTGAGCGGGTAAGATTCTTACTATCAAAACAGGGTTTTTATGGCAACATATATCCGACTGATTTTAATAAACAGATCTGCTGTTAGATAAAATATTCATTCTTCAGGTTCGATTTGAAAACGGATCGGGATCTTAACCCACATGTCTACCTTTTTATCGCCTTTTTCGCCCGGTTCAAAGCACCACTTTTTGACAGACGAAACGGCAGCATCATCCAAAACAGAATAACGACTGGATTGAAACAAATTGACCTTTCCGGCCTTGCCTTCTTTCGTGACCAAAACTTCCAGAATAACAGTACCCTGGTAACCTCTTTTCTTTGCAAGCCGGGGATATCCGGGAGCGGGATTCTCTTTATAAAGCGGGACAGCTTCTTTATCAATTTGTGGAATGTGCGATATGGGCATCTCCTTTGCGATGCTGTCATAAGCCTGCTTAGGGTCTTCCATCCCCTTTTTCGGACCTCTTTCCTTATAACCATTATTTACCAGAGATGGTAGAGGATCTATTACAGTATTTGTTTCCATTACGCTGGATGATGCTGGAATATCAGCCTGAGTCGATGCGTCCATAAGGTCAGACCTGCTGACCGGACGCTCAGGAAGTCTTTCCGTTTTGCTGGATTGATTCTCATGCTTATTGCCTGCTTTTTTCTCATGTGTCTGGAGTGGTTGGGAAACCGTCGGAGTATTTGCCGGTGGAAGAGAAGTTAAAGATATTGTGACAAATGCGGGGCTGACCTGTTGATATGGCTTGTTTTTCAGCCATTCTCCATCGAAAGAAAAGATCAGTCCGTGAACGGTCAATGCCAGGGCTATTGAAAAGATTAAACGTTTCACCGTCTGATGCCGGCTTCTGCCTGGAGTGAAATACGGCTGATTCCAGCCTTTTTTATCTGATCCAGAACATTAAAGAGTTTCTGATACGAAAGGCTGTTGTCGGCAAAAAGCATCACACCTGTCTGTTTTTTGCTTCCTGCCTTATCTTTCAAGGCTGCCGCCAGCTCTCCTAAAGGGACTGGTTCCCTGTCGATATAAACAGTCCCGTCGGATTTTACGGTCACAGAGAGTATCAGATTCTTTTCAATGTCTGATTCCGAAGAAGCGGGAAGAAAAACAGGCAATCCCCGGTGAACGGACATTGAGAGCATGGCATATATGAAAAAAACCAGAATCAGAAAAACAGTATCTATGAGCGGCACCATCTCAATGCGGGCTTTACGGGTTGTCGATATGTTCAGTTTCATTCCTCAGCCTCTTCATTATTATCAGTATTCTGAACCAGCTTTTTATAGACAATTTCCAGACTGGTTGCATATTTATCGATCGAGAGAGCGGCATCTTCGATTCTTGAGTTAAAATAATTATAGGGGAAAACCGTTAAAATGGCAATGATAAGCCCGGCGGCAGTCGTGATAAGCGCCTGGGCTATCCCAACAGCAACCATTTCAGGATGCTCGATCACATTTTTTCCCAGCGATTCAAAGGAGAGTATAATACCGGTTACGGTACCCAGGAATCCCATTAAAGGAGCGACAGTAATCATGGTGTCCAGAATACCCATATAACGGCGCATATTCCTGATTTCATCGGACGCGGCGGACTCCATGGCTTTTGTCATGGAAAACTCCCTGTGCACTATTCCACCGACCAGGATACGGATGAGGTAATCCTTTGAACCGGCCACCTTAACCCGCACCGTATCCCAGTTTCCAACACGGCAAAGTTCAAGAACCTCATCCACGAGCGCCTGATTCCGGAACCGGTCCGATTGAATCCAAAATATTGCCCGCTCGATGACAACAGTCATCGCGATTATGGAACAGGCAAGGAGCGGATACATGACCGGCCCGCCTTTTAGAAATAAATCCATCATAATAACCTCTTATATGTATTGGAATCTCGTCACTCCCGTGAAAATCAGCCATGGCGGAAACCAGGTGAAAAGATCCGCCGCGGCTGACTTCCGCAGGAATGCCGAAAAAAGAGAAAATCCGGACTTTTTTACAAGTCCATCATCCCTAAATATATTTAGAAATCAACCTGTATTCCTGCCACCCAGTTTCTTTCAGGAGCCGGATAGAAATTGCGTTTTGTCAGGAAAGTATCCATAACGCCGTATTCGGAGTATTTCTGGTTGGTCAGATTATTGACGCCTAAAAATGCTTTGAGCATCTTGTATTTATAAGCAAGTTTTGCATCAACCGTGTAATACGATTTAAGTTTTTCAAAATTATTCGCCTGATCACTGATTACATGACTTGATCCTACATAATTATATCCTGCCGAAAAGATAAGACCGGTAATGGCAACATCGTCTACCCTGAATCCGAGGTGCCCCTTGTAACCCGGCACTGCCGGAATATCATTTCCTTTGTAGGGAGCTTTTTCAAATGTTGCCTCTTCATAGGTAAAATTCCCGAAAAGAGTCAGTTTGTCAATCGGTTTCACTCTGCATCCTATTTCCACACCCTGATGAAGAGTTTCAGGGTGATTTTCATTGCCAAATGTTGACGGATTGTAGAAGAGTTCATTCTCTATCTCAGCCCTGAAGAGAGTTACACCTCCCGAAATTCTCTCCGTAAAGGAATGTTTTATTCCGGCCTCATAATGGATTCCTGTCTGGGGTTTAAGATTGGTATTCGCTTTATAAGCGAATGTGCTCCAGTCAATGTAGACCAATTCATCGGTGAGCGGGAACCGAAAACTTCGGTTAGCCCGGACAAATACTGATGATTTTTCCGCATATATGAATGCCAGTCCTGCATTGTAAGCATTTTCAGAATCATTTATCTGTTCGTCAAGAGGCCCGAGAAAACCTGTCATATCTTTTTGTACAAGATCATACCGTACCTTTTCATGACGCGCTCCCAGAGAAATAATGATATTTTCTTTTACGGCATATTCATTGTTTAAATATATTCCGACAGAATCCCTTTCAATATTTGAAATGGTGGTTTTAGTTGTCAGCGGTATGAAAAAACCGCCATAAGAATCGATATCCTGCTCGGACCAGTAAAAATCCGCACCGGTAACCAATGTATTCTTGCGGTTAAATATATCTCCGTTCCAGATATACTTGGGATTCACACCCCATGTCTCTGAACTGGAATCGGTTGCCAGAGGGCTTGTAGAATCCGGGAAGAAAGCCTCGCTTGAACGATTTTTGTAAGACAAGTCGGCAACAATGGTCCCATAATTTCCAATCATAAGATCTATTCCGGCTTTTATATAAGAATCTGTACTAGTTCCTTCATCAAGAGGGCTGGTACTGTTTTTACGATCTGATTTCATCTGCACTTCCGTGAGTGGACCGGGCAGGCCGAAGTCATCCTCATGGAATGAACCGCTCAATTTCAGGCTCAATGAATCGCTTGGATCAAAAACAATCTTTCCCCCGAAATCATCTGCTTTATATTTGTTATTCTTTCTGTACCCCTCAGTTTCATCATGGCTTGCATTAAATGATGCGGCTATTCTGTCATATCCCCCGCTGACGGATGCCTCAATTCGTTTGCGGTCGTAGCTTCCCAAGGTGATGCCGCCTTTTGCCGTGAATTTATCAGATGGTGTTTTTGTGATTATATTGATCACACCACCTGCTGCGTTATCTCCGTATAGAACAGTTCCGGTTCCCCGGACAATTTCAATCCTTTCAACCTGGTCAATCGGGATCTGGGTCCAGTCTACGCCGCTGAGATCGATACCATTTACCCTGCGGCCGTCTACCAGAACCAGGGTGTTATATGGTCCTGTTTCGCCATAACCGCGCAAATCAACCTGGGCGTTCTTCCCGTTACCCTGAAGATTTCTGACAACAATTCCTTCTCCGGAACTCAGAATGTCAGTTATCGATCCGGCATTCGAGTTTTCTATCTCTGCCTGAGTTATCACGGTGATACCGGCGGGAATTCTTTCGGTTTTCTGGACGGTCCTGGTAGCGGTAACAACAACTTCCGGCAGTGTGTCCACATTGCCTTCTTCCTTCTTGTCTGTTTCTGCACCGCAAACACCTGCAAAGACAAGAGGAATACAAATAATAATAAATTTCAAACCCTTGAACATGATACTTTCTCCCTTCCCAAATTAAAAATGTTAATCTGAGTCCGGGCATAAAAAAACCCGGACCGAAATGAATCGATCCGGGGATTTCCCATTTTTATCCTCTGATCTAACGAAATACCTCGGTCCTCGAAGGGTATTTCCGAGATCTTTGCACAAAACCCAAAAATCTCTTTTCTTATCCAGGCAGGTCTTCTGACTTACGGATCATCCTACTTGCCGCACCTTCCCGGACCGTTAAACAGCCAGTGGTATAATGCGGTGTTCGTCCCCGATTACAGCGGCGGGCCCGTCCCCGATTCTAACGAGGTTCCCTGTTACGCTCAAACGAGACCCTTGCATAACACCCCCTTTTGCCCGATTACTGTGTCAGGCTCAAATTTCGGCACGCAGTGAAGCTTTCGCGCTATCCTCGAAATACTCCAATGTATTCCTGTGGTTGAAATTATCACCTTCCTTGTACTTGGCCAAAATTAGGTGTTCTTCAAAGGTCTCGATATACAAGCACCTGAATGTTCACACCTGTTATATATTTATAGTCTACAAGTCAATAATTTTTATTAAAAAAGGGGCCAAGGATTCGAGGGTTCGGGTGCAGAAGGATACGGGCAGGAGAACAATCGCGCCTTCGGTAATGCAGTCGGCTATGCTCGTGAAAGAAAATTTTCTAATACAAAAATTTTCCTTCTGCGAAAAAAGACGGGGCTTTCCACGATCGATATTGCTTTTAAATTATCATACCCTGAAACAAACCATGGCTCTTTACATGCTGGAACTTCCCATACCCATTTCGGTGTTTCAACTCCCAGTTCATAACATAAATATTCTATTGTTGATGCAAGTAATGAATCGATATTTTCATTGCTCAAAGAGAAAGGCTTCTCAATTAAACTTTTACCCCGTGTACGACGGAAATCATCAACAAATTCCATAAATGGAATCCGCCAATTTGCACCGCTTTTTAAAATAGCCGATTTAGTTTCCTGAATTGTCCTGTATTTCATCGAAAAGTTCCTCAAGAAAAAATTGAGTAGCCGGTTTTATAATCCGACGTGGATAATATTTATCAATTATTTTAAACACATCTTCAATAGTTTTATTATTTCATCTCTTAGCATATTCTACCTGATCTTAAATTTTAGTTAAAAACACTTATGTAATGTACCATCCTGATATCATAAAGCATTCGGAATGTAAACTTCAGATTGAAGCCATCCACAGCCTGCTGCGATCAACCAGCAATCTAATCTTTTATTTTCATGAGTCTTTCCGGTACAGGTGTTACGCGGGGGAAATGGCCCAGCGGACTCTCGTCTACCAACAGCGTGCATCCGTATGCCGCTTCAAGGGTTTGAAACGTAAGCACTTCATCCGGCTTTCCACGGCTTAAAATTTGACCTTCCTTTAATAGAAGCAGAGTCTTGCCGTACATGGCGGCAAGGTTCACATCGTGTGACACCATAACAACTGTAATATCTTTTTCCTTTTGCAATTTTTCCATGAGATCCATGATCCGGGTCTGGTGAGCAAGATCAAGAGATGCGGTCGGCTCGTCAAGAAGGATAATATCCGTCTCCTGGCAAATCGCCCTTGCAATGAAGACACGCTGACATTCACCGCCACTCAGCTGATGTGTCTTACGATGAGCCAATTGTTCCAATCCGGTAAATTCCATAGCCTGTTTTGTTATCACCAGATCTTTTTCTCTCTCCAGGCCAAGCATCCCCAAATGGGGCGAACGCCCCATCAGTACAACTTCAGATACGGTAAACGGAAAATCGACCGGAACAGTCTGAGGCACGTAAGCAATTTTTCGGGCCAGTGCTTTTCGGGTATAATTTCTTATGGGGTTTCCGAACAATTCAATCTGACCATCCCCGGCTCTTATAATACCTGCAATTAAACGGAGCAATGTGGATTTGCCTGAACCGTTTGGTCCTATAATAATAAAAAGATCACCTCGTTCGATCTTAAAAGAAAGATTTTCGAGTACCGGCATCGTTCCGTAAGAATAATTCAGATTATTGATGTTGATTGCCGGATTCATTGTCTGGACCTTTTAAGTAAAAATATAAACAGGGGTGCACCGATAAGAGCCGTAATCACGCCGGCCGGAATTTCGCCCTGTGAGGGAAGAATTTTAGCCAGAAGATCACAAACAACCATGTACGCGCCGCCGCCCAGTATAGATGCCGGTACCAGAATGCGATGATCTGAACCTGAAACAAGCCTTAACAAATGAGGTATGACCAGCCCCACAAATCCGATCAGGCCGCAATAACTGACAGTTATGCTGACCATGTAGGAAGTGGTGATGAGAAGAGTTAGGGTTACGATCTTTACATTCACTCCCATGGTTTGAGCCATATCTCTCCCCAAAAGAAGCAGGTTCATTGTATTTGAAAGCCAGAAAATGAGAATAAAACAGGGCAGCAGGGCAGCAGCAAGGAAACCAACCTGTCCGATATCGGCTGTTGACAAATCTCCCATAAGCCAGAACATTATATTATGCAGCCGGGCATCGCGTGTCATAGAGATCAGAAACATAATTACAGCAGAACAAAAAGCATTGACCATAACACCGGATAGGAGAAGTGAATCCTTCTTAAAAACGGCCTGCCCCTGTGACATTATAAGGAGCAGGACCAGAGTGCCGATGCTGCCGGTGAAAGCCATGATACTGACACCCGGAAAATATGATAATCCCAGAATAATTCCAAGAATGGCTCCAATTGCGGACCCACCCGAAATACCCAGTATGTAAGGTTCCGCTAAAGGATTTCGCAGGAGCGCCTGAAAAACAAGCCCTCCTAAAGAAAGGGTTGCACCGACCAGTGCCGCCAGTATCACACGGGGTAAGCGGATCCTCCAGATGATTGCTTCCAGAACAGAATCCGCACGTGTGTTCGTCAGCAGTGACCGCCATACATCGCCGAAATTGCTTCCGGTTGATCCGACGGAAATTCCCAGAAACATGACTCCGGCAAGCAGAATCGACAGGACAAAGGCAACAGGCAGAAGCCGTTTCAGAAAATGTGGTTTCATTGCTGTTTCTTATCTCCGGACAGCCCGGGATGAATCAGTTGAACCAGCACCTCCAGGCCATCAATAAGGCGGGGTGAAGGGCGGTCAAAGAGATCTGAATTCGCATTATAGATACGCTTATTGCGAACCGCCGGAATCTGCGGCCATTTATTCCATTCTGTCAGGACCTGTTCAAACACATCGCTTCTTTCCATTGAGGTGATAATGACAATCTCCGGAGAAAGAGCGATCAGCTGCTCCCGACTGAAACGCGGGTAGGGTGTCTCTCCGGCCGTCACGTTGATACCGCCAGACAGTATTATAAGTTCATGTATATATGTCTGGGTACCTACAGATACAATGGGCGCTGCACCAATCTGGAAAAAAACACTGGGCCTGTGTGATGTTCCCGCAACCAGATCCATGACATGCGTGATACGGGATCGCATCTTTTGAACCAGAATATCGGCCCTCTCGCCTGCGCCAAGAATGTTACCGATTGCAAGGATTGTTTCCATAACCGACTCCAAATTTCTCGGATCAACGGCATAAACCGGTATTCCGAAAGATTCCAGCCGGTCAGCCACGTGTTTCGGATTTCCGTCTTTTATTGCAATACACAGATCAGGTTTTAAGGAAACTATTTTTTCGAGATCGAGCCCTACATATGAACCGACTTTGGGAAGCAGTTTTGCTTCAACTGGAAAATCGCAATGGAGCGTAACTCCCTTTAAACGATTTTCGCAATTTAAAGCAAAAATTATTTCGGTAATATTTGGCGCCAGGGATATAACCCGTTGCGGATTTTCCGGGATAAGAACCTTTCGTCCCAGCTGATCCGTAACAATACCGGCTGCGGCAGGGAGTTCTCCAAAACAGAGCAAGATCAAAATCATGGATATATTGATCAGACACCGGAATTTCATGTGCTCACTGTTCACTATAAAGGGCATTTATAAGCTTATTGCTTTCTTCAAGAGATTTCCGGCAGGAGTCTTTGAAAAATTCCCGGATACCTTCAAGAAAAAGCAATCCGTTTTCGTCCTGACCGGATAAAATGGAGTCCCTTCCTTCATCAACAACCGATAAAAACAGATCAAACACATCCCTGAAATGGATGTTCTTGCTGATAAGGTTCTGATAAAGGCCAAGGTCCTGGGCGAAAAGACGTCCGATAAGGTCATAATTAATTTTAAAAACAGGAGTGGAGCAGGAAAGTGCGGTATCGTTATTCATATTCATCTTCTGAAGCGTTCGCCCCATGCAAATTGTCAGAAAATGAGTAAGTCCCTGAACTACAGCCATATGTCTATCATGAACGGAAGGATCCATGAAGCTGACAACAGCGCCTTTTGAAGTATACTCATCTTCAAGCCACTTTATCCAGTATTCTCCCCTGCCCCGGCAGAATATCACATTCTGACCTTTTATGGAATCCGTAAAAGGTCCGAATAACGGATGCGTACCTATTACATCAGCTTCAGTATTATCGAGCATATTTTTTACTACCGCTTCCTTCAACGAACAGAGATCCATCAGGAGTTGATCTTTGCGCAGGAGAGGACCTATCTGTCCTGAAATTTCGATTGCGGCATCAAGAGGAACGCTAAGGATAACTACATCGCATTCTTTTATTATATCCGTATAAGTAGTTTCGGTTTTTCGGCCTGAGACCAGAACCATGTGACCGGCAACGGAAAAGAAATCTCTGAACCACCTGCCCATGCTTCCTGTTCCGCCGATTATACCTATTGATATCCCTTTACTCATCTGCCGATGGCCCTCTGTCTCAACAGATGATCGGCAAGAACAAGGCTTACCATCGATTCGCAGACCACATTAATTCTCGGTATTGCTGAAACATCATGCCGTCCTTTTACGGATATTGATCTTTCAAGCCCTGACAGATCAACAGTCTTCTGCTCTATTGCAATTGAAGGAATCGGCTTGACTGCAACCCGGATCACAATATCATCCCCGTTGGATATTCCGGCAAGAATCCCGCCGGAATTATTGGTCGAAAAACCTTCCGGAGTTATAGGGTCGTTATTTTCGGAACCTGGCATTGATGCAGCTTTAAAACCGGCTCCGATCTCAATCCCCTTGACGGCGCCTATGCTCATCAGGCCTTTCGCTAAATCGGCATCAAGCTTATCAAAAACAGGCTCGCCAAGGCCTGCAGGAACACCCTTTGCTATGATTTCCACAATACCCCCTATGGAGTCGCCCTTTTTTTTGACGTCGTTTACCCGCTTTTCCATTTTAAGAGCAGCCTTCAAGTCAGGACAGAAGAACATGTTTCCGGATACGGCGTCAAGGTCACGCGTTCCTGCTTTGATTCCCCCAAGCTCAATTGTGTATGCAGATACGGTTATCTTCTCTTGCCCCAGGAGCGTTTTCGCAACCGCACCGGCAGCCACCCTTGCAACCGTCTCCCTTGCGGAGGCCCTTCCGCCTCCCCTCCAGTCCCTTATTCCATATTTTGCCTGGTAAGTTATATCGCCATGCCCCGGCCTGAAAATATCCGCGTATTTTTTATACGATTCCGTATGAGCATCACTGTTCCTTATCATTATCATGACTGGAGTCCCGGTTGTCATCCCTTTGAAAACGCCCGACATGATGATTGCCTTATCCGGTTCCTTTCTTGAGGTGCTTGCTGCCGACCCACCCGGTTTTCGCCTGTCCAGCATATCCTGAATAATCTTTTCATCAAGCGGTATTCCCGGAGGACAACCGTCAATAACAACACCAACAGCTTCTCCGTGCGATTCCCCCCAGGTTGTTATTCTGAACAATGTTCCGAATGAATTTCCGGGCATTATCGTTTTTCCTTTACAGTTTCAATCAGTTTAATAATATCACGGCATACATCGCTTATATCAAGACAATCCGTATCAATATAAAAATCCATCGTCTCTTCATAAAAATGATTACGGGCCAATAATATTTCATCAATCTCTTCAAATGTTCCTTTTACGGTAAGAGCCGGCCTGAAATCTTTTGTTCCGTGATCCTTTTTTATTCTGTCTCTTATCGTCAAGGGTTTTGCCCTGAGCCAGACAACAATTCCTGTTTTCTTCATACACACGGTATTATCGCCGTCAAGAACCGCTCCTCCGCCTGTAGCAACAACATACTTTTCGAGTGCGGAAAGTTCCCTGATGATATTTTTTTCAATTCTCCGGAATTCGTCCCATCCCGATGTTTCAACAATTCCAGAAATTGATTTTTTAGTGCGGTTTACAAGTTCGACATCGGTGTCTATAAATTTCATAATCAGATTTGCGGCAAGAAGTTTTCCAACCGAACTCTTTCC
>JAHJJB010000204.1 GCA_018823005.1 Pseudomonadota bacterium
GGCAATATTTACAGCGCAGGGACTGCTTCCAATTATAAGGGTTTTCATCTCCAAATCAGTCTCCATAATCCTCCTGACCCCTTGATCCCTTGGCCCCTTGATCCCTGGTTTTGATATATTTTACGACATCCCATGCTGTTTTTACCGCATGGGTGATGCTTTCCGCAATGGATAAAGGGCCTCCCGCCGTACCGGCGACAAAAACTCCGCCCGCCCCCGCAATATCATTGTTTTCGCATGATCCGACAAAACCTGTATCACATGGGATTATGCCGAGAATTTCAGCAAGTTTTTTTGTTCCTTGTCCCGGAATCATGGCTACAGAGAGGACAATCATGTCGTAAACTTCTTCAATGTTCTTTTTTGACAGGCAGTCAAAGAAACTTGTTTTAATCCTGTCGTCCTCAGTTTTATAAATATCTCCTGGAATGGCCCTTATCATCCGGAAATCTTCCCTTGCCTTTTCGTAAAGCGCTTCAAAATCTTTTCCGGAGCCCTGGATATCTATGTAAAAGAAGGTTACTGATGTTTCAGGCTTTCTTGTTTTTATGACACGGGCCATGCGAAGAGCTGAGGCACAGCATATTTTCGAACACCAGAGGTGGTTCAGTTTTGAATCCCTGCTTCCGACGCACTGGATAAAAGCGATTTTATCGGGCGGTGCACCGTCCGATGGCCTTACGGCATTGCCGTTGATTTTTAAAATTCCTTCAAGTTCAAGGTTCGTTATTACATTTTTGAAAACCTTGTATCCATATGGTTTTTTCACAGGATTAAACGGCTCGAATCCGGTTGCCATAACAACCGCATCCGCGGAGGAGGAATAGTCTGTACATTTTGATTTATCCGTACCATTTTGATTTAATTGAATATTATAAATAAAGCGGCCGTTTTTCGATATCCTTTCCAAATTTGCCCCTGTATGAATTATGATATTTTCATTACAAATGACATTACTGAGTTTCTCCTGCACCATGCAAGCGCCGCATTTTGCACAGCTTTCAGTGGCCTTGCAGGTTAATTGAATTGCATGGCCTCCGAGAAAAGGCTCTTTTTCAACAAGCTCGACTTTGATTCCGAGTTTTGCTAGTTCATGGGTTACAGTAAGCCCCGCGATTCCGCCTCCGATGACAAGAACAGAAGATTCCATTTTGAATATTTATCTCTCTGTACCGAATATATATTTAAAAAAGTTAAAAGGAAGAAAATGGTTATAAATTGCCTGTTATTTTGTCAATCTCTTCTTTCATATAATTCGCCAATTTTTCTATCTCAGCTCTGCTTCTCCTTTCAATGCCATTTGAAAGCTCTTCAACTTTTTCCTCATCGATATCGGTTACCTTATTGATTAGAAACGAGTCGGTCTCTCCATCGTCAAGCAACAGGCCGCAGCCGGCAACAACGCCGAGAAACTCACCTGTAGCGAATACCGGATAAACAACCTTAAACAGTCCCGCATCACATTCTTCGATAACGGCTTTTTCCGTCTGTTTGGCCTGGGCAGCAAGGTTCATATGTGCAACAGCGCATATGAAGCTTTGTCCCTTGTCATTAGCCTTGATGACAGGGCAGAGTCTGTTCGGCCATTTCTGGAAATCGCTTATCCGGATTCCGTTAATATCAAAAACAGAGGCGTTCAGCCCCGATCTTCTGTATATTTCCTTTTCGAGTTCAACCCATTTTTCAAGAGGCAATATATCGGTGAGTTTCATCTTCCTGTTCCTTTTAAATTGGTTTTTTTCAGCCATTCTTCAAGTCGCTTGAGTCCTTCTTCAGTCGTGACTATCGGAGCATATCCGAGATCTCTTTTCGCAGCGGTTATATCGAACCAGTGGGAAGTTGCAAGTTCTTTTGCAACAAAATTTGTCATGATAGGTTCGCTCCTGATATTAAATATCCCGTATAAAGTTTCAAGAAAAATTCCCGTAAACTCGGCAACCTTCGGATGTACATTGCGTGTGATAGGAGGCAATCCTCCGGCTTTTAAAATATTGTTGACCATTTCCCACAAGAGCACAGGTTTTCCCTGGCTGATAAAGTAAATTTTTCCCGAAAGGGTATTATTTTTTTTAAGAGAATCGGCGGCAAGAATATGCGCGTATGCCGCATTGTCCATATAGATTGTATCAACCATGTTTTTCCCGTTTCCGACTATGCGGAGTCGTTTCGCCCTTTCTATTATTCTTGGAACAAGATGGTTGTCTCGCGGTCCCCATATGAGATGCGGACGCAATATGATTGTCTTAAGACCGGATAGAGAGGCTTTTAAAACATGCTGTTCCGCTATCGCTTTTGTTTTCGGATAGTGGGCGTGAAAGACCCCGGGATACGGAACCGATTCATCGGCTCCTTCCATGTTATTGCCATCGAAAACAACGCTCGCCGAACTTGTGTGTATCAGACAGGAAACATCGTGTTTCCGGCATCCTTCAAGTACATTTATTGTTCCTTCAACATTTGTTCTGTAATATTCTTTGTAATCGCCCCACACTCCGGGTTTTGCAGCAGTGTGAAAAACGATCTCTTTCCCTTTACAGGCATTTCCGACGGCGTTTTTATCGCTTATGTCGCCCTGAACCTGCTCTGCATTTAATGGTTTAAGCTCCGGGTATAATCTTCTTGAAAAACTCGTTACGATGTCTCCTCTTTCTGAAAGAAGCTTTGAAATCGTATATCCGAGGAATCCGCCTCCTCCGGTAACAAGAACTTTTCGTGGAGATTTAAGAGACATGAATTATTTTCCGTCACATTTTTTAATCCGTTTTTCAGCCCATGTTGTGAGCTTTTCCCGGAATATCTTGGAGTTATGCCTGATGTCAACCGGGAATGATTTGTGAAAAAGAATTATTTTAATATTTTTTGTCAATTCATGTTGCCCGGCAATCGCAAGAAGTTCCTTTTCAAGCTTTTTTTTATCGGTATTTACTTCGTGGTCAGGCTCGATGCAGATGACCGGTATCTGATTCGGTTTTTTCCCGATTCCAACAAGGGCGCTTCTGAAAACTTCCGGATGATTGTTGAATATGGCCTCGCATGGAATTGTAAAAAGAGTCCCGTCCGGTGTTATTACACGGTGGCTTTTCCGGCCGAGAAACCAGATCCTTCCTTTTTCATCTTTTCTGCCGAGATCCCCCATCCTGTGCCATATGTCGTTCCCGTCTTTTGTCTTGGAAAGCGCGTCCGCTTCGGGGTTATCGAAATAATTTCTTGTAACAAGATCGCCCTTGACCGATATTTCACCGGCCTCGCCGTCCGGTGCAATGATATCATCCGACCATTGATTGATCGGGTCATCTGTAATCTTTATTATCTTCACCGATATTCCGTTTAAGGGAATTCCTATGCAGATTCCATAACCCTGTTCGCTCAACCTTCCTGTTTCTGAAAATATCTCCCTGCTTCCGATCGATATGACCGGGACAGCCTCTGTGGCGCCGTAAGGGGTATGAATCTCGGCGTTTTCTGTGAGCACGGAGGAAAAACATTTTATGTTTGAAAGCGAAACCGGAGCTCCTGCAGATACAACTCTTTTTAACGAGGGGAGTACTATTCCTCTGCTCTGACCGTATTTTCCGACACGGTTTAAGAGGGCAGGGGAGGCGAACATGTTTGTCACGCCCTGATTGATGACCGCTTCGATTATTTTTTCCGGATTAACAAGGGCCGGTTTTGTGGGATCCATGTCAGGAATAACCGCCGTCATCCCTATGGCGGGATCGAATAGGGCAAAGAGGGGAAATGTCGGGAGATCAATTTCATCAGATGTTATGAGAAAATGCTCTTTGATGTGTTCTACCTGGGCATCAAAATTGCCATGAGTATATACCGCGCCCTTTGCGGGCCCGGTGCTGCCTGTAGTAAAGAGTATGGCTGCCGTATCGTTTCTTTTTGTCATTGCCTGCGGATATGATCCCTTAGCTCTCATTCTTATATTATCAAGGGTATGTCCTCCCCAGAATAAGCGCTTTCCAACTGTTATCCAGACTTTGACTGTTTTGAAGAAACCGGGGAATAATGTTCTAAGCACATGGGCAAGCGGTATTCCGATAAAGGCTTCCGGCCTGGTTGATTTAAGGCATGAAAGCATCCTGTTTATACCCATGCCGGGATCAACTACCACGGGGACTGCGCCGGTTTTAAACAGGGCGAAAGTCAGGGCAAAAAAATCAATACCCGGTTTAACCATCAAAACGGTTCTTGTGCCTTTTTTTATGCCTGCTGAATTTAATCCGTGAGCTATGTGGTCAGATTCCCGGTCAAGCTGAAGGAAAGTGAGGTGGGCGTATGAAATGCGGTCATGTACATCCCTTGAAACAGGATAGACAACAGCTCTTTTATATGGCTGTATTTCAGCCATTTTTTTAAGATGCGATGAAATATTAATAATATCATCATTGAGCTTTTGCATAGCACCCTTTACTGTATCAAAGCATGACGGCTTCGTAAAAAGTCATTCTCACACAAAGATCACAGAGGACACAAAGATAAAACTGAATATTTTCAGCGGGTCTTCCTTCATGTCTTTGTGACTTCGTGTGAAAAATTGACTTTTTATGAGTCCATCAAAGTATATTTCTGTGCAAGAAGTCCTTGATAACAGAAACTGTCTTTTCAGGTTCATCTTCAAGCACGTAATGTCCTGCATTTTCAAAAATATGGGTTTCGGCACTCGGAAAACGTTTCTTCCATTCGGCAAGATAATTTTCCGTGAATACGAAATCATGCTTTCCCCAGCAGATGAGCAAAGGAATATCCGCAAGCCTGTGCAGGTTGTCATCCACGTACTTGACGGTTTCATAGCTCGGATCATTTTTGCAAAGAGGTATATCCTGAACAAATTTTAAGGTTGCAATTCTGTTATTCCATGAATTGTAGGGAGCAATCAACCCGGTTTTTACATCTTTTGAAAGGCCCTTGTATGATGCCATGTAAAGAGCACCCTTTGCAAACAGGTTGAACCCGAGAACGGCAATATTTCCAAAGGAGCTGATATTTCGTATTATCCGCAATATTAAAGGAATTTTCATATTTCCGCCGGGGGGGAAGAAGGCCGCGGTATTCATAATAACAACAGAGCTTATTTTCTCAGGATTTCTTACCGCGTATGCCATTCCTATCATACCGCCCCAGTCATGGAGAATAAGCGATATTTTGCCGTTTAACTTAAGATGGCTGAGAAATAAACCTATGTCCTCAACACGGGTTTTTAATCTGTAATCATATATGGCAGGATCAGGCTTTCCCGAAAGACCGCAGCCTATGTGATCGGGCGCTATTGTGCGGAAGTTCGGAGACAGATCCTTTATAAGAGAGCGAAAATAGAAAGACCAGGTAGGATTCCCGTGAATCATCATAACAGGATTTCCCGACCCCTCGTCTACATAATGATATTTTATCCCTCTTATCACCGTATAATTGGACTTAAACGGGTAAAGATGTTTTATACCGGAAATATCAATATGTTTTTTTATAGCCACTTAAATATCCAGCATTTACTTACCATTTTATACCAAGCATCAGGCAGTTAAGCCCGCTTCCTATTCCAAGGAAACCGACAAGATCTCCCTTTTCAAGAAATTCACGTTCATTTGCAATGGCAGCCGTCAAAGGAAGGGAAACGGTCCCGATATTTCCAAGATATTGATACGTGGTAAAATCTTTTTCTTTTGGTATCCCGATTGATTCAAGAATGGTTTTCTGATGCGCGGAACCAACCTGATGGCAGATTATCTTGTCTGGTTTATCCGCGGGCCATGAGAGCTCTTTTCTGAAAGCCGTAAAAGTCTCTATACCAAGGACTACTCCGTTTTTAAGAACACCTGCCGAATCTGTTTCCATTACATGAGGCCCGCTTGCAGGTATTCCGGTATCCGGGCCCCATCTGCAGAGTTTATGATGTTCGGCTGCGCTCCTTATCATACCTCCCATAAGACGGTGTTTTCTTTCTGAAACAGATTCATCCGTCAGAAGCACGGCTGCCGCACCTGACCCGCCAGTGAAAGTTGCAAAGGTTTTTCTGAACATATCCATATTTTTTTCTTTAAGGAGACGGTCTATTGTATAGTCAACTATCTGACGGGCGGATTCGCATGATACAACAAGACCGGCTTTGATCTGGCCAAGTTCTATGGCATTTGCAATTTGTATCATGCCGTTCAGTACTCCCAGGCATGCATTTGAGAGATCAAAAATATGGGTTTCGTGTGAAAGCCCGAGGCCGTCAGCAACTGCACAGGCTGTTGCAGGCTCTAAATTATCCCTGCATACTCCGCCATAAACAAGCATGCCAATATCTTTTATGTCGATATTCGAGTCGTTTATTGCCTTCCGGCCGGCTGATATTGCTCCCTCATGCATTGTGTAACCTTCATCCCAGAAACGTCTTTCGCGTATACCGGTTATTGTTTCAAGCTGGCCTTTTTGAAAATGAAGGTAATTGTAAAGTGGTTCAAGGCGCTTTTCGATGTCATCTGACGTTATAACATTTGGCGCAAGCTCATAGCCGAATGACTCTATATAAACCTTTGAATACAGCATTTTGATTTTTATCCTTAAACAAAAAAACTATCAATTTACAATACAGCCGGAATCAGCTTTATGCCAAAGTTCTTCATTTTGTATATATACAGCCCGTCTACTTTCAAATAACCGTCTGCCATTATGCAGGGTAAAGGTTCATCCCGGATTTCGGTTACAATTGTTTCAACTTCAATCTTTCTGTTTTCCGGAATTATCTGTCCGCGGTAAATCCAGTTATGAGATTTTCCGGTAACCGGAGAAAATCTGTGGGTTTGCGCAAGATGTCCCCATCGTTTAAGTGCAACGAACTTTATTGTTTGCAGGAAAGATTCTATTCCCAGAGAACCGGGACAAACGGGGTCCTGAAAAAAATGGGCCTTAAAAAACCATTCTGACGGATCAACGGTTTTTATTCCACGGACATAACCGAGTCCGAAAGGACCGCCGTTTTCGGCAAACATGTCGATAGCATCTATCATGCGAAGAGCCCTTGCCGGCATTCCCAGCAATGGTGACGGATCTATAGTGCTGTCATCGGGTGACAGCGGTGATTCATCGGGAAAAGTACATAAAAAGCCGGTTGTCTTTTCTTCAGATGCGATATTAAATAGTTCTTTTTCAATATTACATATTCCGACCTGTTTCGACAGTGCTTCACCGGAGAAAAAACCGAATACTGTATCCCCTTCATATATGATATTTCCTGCCTGAAGTATTTTCATGTCAAATTCTTCAATAATCATATCTCCTGCTCCGGAGATTTTTTTTGCGCGTGTGCGCATGGTCAGAGTTCCGGAATCTGGCAAGACTTCCGAGTGCAGCACCGCTTTCCCGCCAAGATTACGGAATTTTAAATCATTGCTGCTTTTCAGTGCTGAACCCATGTATGCGGCAAGCCAGCCGCACGGCTGAAGAGCTATTTCAAGAAGTACGGCAAACGGCATTGAGAGTGAACGGTTCGCTTTAAAATACCATGCGTCGGGCGGGATATCGTACTCTGCCTCGATCCAGCCTCCCGGTTTCAGCGACCACGCCTCATGGTCAATTGAAGTAATTCTGTCCATAAAAAGATAGGGGGGGCCCGGAAGTCTAGCTATGCGTCTTTTTGAATCAAACACCTTGTATTTATTCCCGAAAGCCTCCGAGGGTTTCCCGATGGAAAATGCAAGTATCCTGTCACGGTTAAAAAGAATATCTTTTTTTCTGCTCCTTGATTCCCATAATGATTCTATTTCATGCTTTGTAATTCCTGTCATTTTCATCGACATGTCTTGGAAATAAACAATTCTCTGCCCGTCAGCGAACATATACGCGTCAGCAATAACATAAGGCTCAGGGTTATATCCGATCTCCTTTATTTCAACTTCATAAACCACTTTACATGTTTTGGGGGTTACAGGCCCGCGGCATTTTAAAACGCTTTCCACTCCGACAAGCGGCTCAAAACAGACGCCTTCTTTTTCAGCGACCCATCCCATGCGCATGATAAAAACTCTCAAGGTATGTGCGCAGCATTCATACATGAGCGTTCCGGGCATAACCATGTCGTCTTTAAAATGGCATGTGAGGAACCAGTCGTCATGACAAATGTCGGCTTCAGCCCGGATAATGCCGAGGCCGAAGCGGCCACCTTCAGGATCAAGAGAAAGAACTCTGTCGATGAGTTTCATTCTGCCTCCCGGAAGCCTCAGAGAGTCAGAGAGTCTTATTCCGTTGAAAAGAGGTCCGAAGCAGCCCGGAAGATTCCCATTTCTGAGTGATTCCAAGGCTTTTTCATCAAAACTTTCCGCGTGAAACGGTACAAGCTCTTTCCAGTCAACAGGTTTTTTCCCCGATGCGGCAGCCGTATCTTTTTCCGTTAGAATGATTCCTCCAGAGTTTTTTACCTCCTCTTCGGTGAAAAAACCTGCGCATCCGTCGCGCATGCTTATCAGCCTTTTGTCGCCAATGTATCCTTCAAATTTAAAAAAGAAAAGATATGTCTCCTTCTGCTTTACGAACCTGTCTATTTCGATCTCGTAACGGATCACGTCTCCTGGTTCAGGCAGCCTCCGGTGAAACTTCACAGTCGCATCAAGCAGCCTGTACGTCCTTTCGCCCTTGACGGCCATATCTATTCCAAGGTAAGAACAGAGAAAAAGATCAGCCTGGCCGGCTTCAACCGATATGCAGACCGGAGCCCGGTTTCCGTCAAGATACCACGCACCGGGTAAAACATCATGCTCCGTGATAATCTTTCCAGACCCGAGAGAAGCTTTTTCTCCGTCAACAGAGATTATCCTGTCAACAAGCATTAGGGGCACATCGGGAAGACGAACCCTTGCCCTGTATGTGTCGACAATTGCATATTCAGGTCCCAGCACCTTTGCAACCGACCCCGTCGCAAACTCCATGCACATATCACGGGAAAAGAGGGCTTCTTTCTTTTCACCTAATGTTTTATCTGAAGTCATCTTTTCAAGCAGATTTATCTGGAAAGCAAAAGTATCCGCAAAGCTTTTTGCCAGTTCATTTGAAAAATCGAGGTATTTATTATGCGCTTTGTCGGTTGATTCAATGTTGTTTTTGATCGATTTTATCAATGCAATGTGATCTGAAGCGGTACCGTGTTTTTTATGGATCTCGTTGTTATAGGCAGGATTAACTTCATTTTTTCCGGATGCCTTTGGTTCCCTGTAATCATCTTTTTTCATATTTATCAGAGAAGGGGCGGGGGCTCTGCTTCCGGTTGATAATACCATCCTGCGGCCTTCTTTTTCAGATAAAACATTTATCCCCGGAGAGACTTCTTCGTAAATCCTGCCTGTATCGACAGGAATTCTTTCTCCTATGAGGGATCCCATGAATTTCATGAAGGTAACATATTCATCCTCGCCTCTTACAGATGCAGAAGCGGCAAAGTGAGGCCTGCCCTGAAGGATTCTGTCTATCATTCTTGTACATGAAGAAAGAGGTCCGGTTTCAATAAAAATGCGTATCCCGTCTTTATAAGCCTGTTCTATTGTTGCGGTGAAGTCAAAGCCGTGGATTGCCTGTTTTAATATGGAAGAAGCGGTATTTGCGCTGGTCATTTCATACGAACGTCCAAGTGCACAGCTATAAAAGGTAATTCCTTCAGGCGGCTTAACCGGGAAAAGGTGAAGCTCTTCATATTTACCGGCAACAGGGTTGACAGCATCGCAGTGAACCGTGACAACACCCTCGAGAAAAACCGCTTCGCACGAAAGGTCTCTTATTACGGATTCAACTTGTTTTTTCATGCCTCCTATTACACATTCATCCGGTGTGTTGACTATCAAAAGCCTCACATATGGAAAAGTTGTCAGTGCTTTAATCACATTATCTGCCGGGCGGTTAATTACTGCGGCGCACCAGTCTATTTTTTCACCGGAGGGTATATTCCATGCCTTACGGACGGCGTTGCATGTGCCTGCAAGTTCTGAAGTAAACAAGCCTGTTTTAAGCATTCTATCGAGCATTTCACCGTAGTCAGGCCATACATCCATCGCAA